>NZ_JBFTRT010000632.1:0-2698 GCF_056399685.1 Pedobacter sp. 01N416 | reverse complement strand
ATTTTAAACATGAGTATTTTTCGTTCGCTAAGGCACTATAATTACAGGTTATTTTTTACAGGTCAGGCTATTTCATTAATCGGCACATGGATGCAGCGTGTAGCCATCAGTTGGTTGGTATATCGTTTAACAGGATCGGCTTTTTTGCTGGGACTGATTACTTTTTTGAGTTTAATCCCTTCACTGGTACTTGCACCGTATGCTGGGAGCTATGTAGATAGACATAATAAGTATAAGATATTGGTGATTACCCAGGTGATCCTGATGCTGCAGGCAGGTGCCCTGGCTTTGATGATCTGGTTTAAAGTATACGATATGTTCTGGATTGCAGCACTTTCACTGGTTCAGGGCTTGGTAAATGCTTTTGATGTTACTGCCCGTCAATCTTTAATGGTAAATTTAATTGATGATAAAGAAGATTTACCAAATGCCATTGCGCTTAATTCTTCCATGTTTAATGCCGCCAGGCTAATCGGCCCGGCGTTGGCAGGGGTAATTTTGAGTACTTTAGGTGAAGATATCTGTTTCCTGATCAATTTTGTGAGCTTTATTGCTGTACTGGGTTGTATGGTGATGATGAAGCTTAAACTCACCGTACATCAAAAATCGAAAGAAAATATCTGGATCGACCTGAAAAAAGGTTACGATTATCTTAAATCATCGCCAGATTTGGCATCCATGGTATTGATGATGGCTGCATCGAGTTTATTGGTAATTCCTTTCACAACTTTATTGCCTGTTTTTGCCAAAGATATTTTTAATGGAAATGCCACAACATTTGGCTGGTTTGAAAGCGCAGCAGGATTTGGTGCATTCTTCGGTGCCATTTATATGGCTACATTAAAAGTGAAGCAAAACCTGCAGAAAATTGTAATGATGTCGGGTATTTTGCTGGCCATTTCGGTTGTAGCGCTGGCTATATCACCATCGCTTGTTCTGGCTTTAATCTGTACCGGTTTAGCTGCTTTGGGTTTGATGGCTCAAACCTCATCTATCAATACTTATCTGCAGACTCATGCCGATGATGTAATGAGGGGAAGGACTTTAAGTTATTATATTATGGCTTACCAGGGCGTATTGCCAATCGGCAGTTTATTGATGGGGTATTTAGCGCATCTTTTTGGTACGCAGACTGTAGTTGCTTTTGAAGGTGTTGCGGGTTTGTTGATTGTAGCTGCGTTTGTGTACAATGAAAAGCACAGGAATCAATTGAACAGTAGTGCAATGTCGTTAAATTAATATGTCATCTGGAATTTTTTAATTTGGGTACGAGTGGTCGTCGAGGTTGTATCATAAAGGCGATTTCAGCCCAGAAGCTGTCATGTTGAGCCTGTCGAAACACCTCAAAGAGTATTTAAACAGGTCCTTCGACAAGCTCAGGATGACAAATTTATATTTATGATACACCCTCCTTAATAGATAGATAAAGATGCTGATCCCGAACATTCGGGACAGCATGACGATCGAGTAGATACAACATTGTGCACAAAACGCTAGACGCCATGCGCCAAACGTTTACCCGTGCACAATCAGCTTACAATCCACAATTACTTTCTGGTAATTATGAATATCAATTTCTTTGCTAATCAATTGTATCAATAGTTTAATTGCGTTTTCACCTACTGATTCGGGGTTTTCTTCAATAGAGGCAATAGGTGGTGAATCGAGATAACTGATAAAAGAGGTGTTCCCGAATCCTACGTATTCAATTTTGTCAAAGTCAGGGTGGTTTATCGATTTCAGGTATTTCATCGCATCGAACATAATAGGTTCTTTAAAAGCCACGAGCGCAGTAGGCATATTTTCTGGGTTGGCAAATAAATTCTTAATTGCTGAGATCGTATTTTCTTTGTCGAAATCGGTGTAAGCAACCAATTCTGATGAAAAAGGAACCTGATTATCATTTAAAGCATTGATGTAGCCATTAAAGCGATCGTGCGTAAAATTAATCATTTTTGGACCGCCTAAATAAGCAATCTTTTTATGCCCCCTGTCTATTAAAAACTTTGTAGCCTGATAACTGCCCTGAAAAGTATTGCCCAAAACTTTATGGCAGCTTAAGTTAAAACTCGGGTTTCGGGCATAATACACTACCGGAGTGCCCATGTTTTCGAACTGGTCTAAATGCGAAAAATCTTGCGTGTGTTTTGAAATAGCCACAATTAAACCATCAACCCGGCTCCGCAACAACATATTTGCAGATTGGATTTCTTTTTTCAGGTCATCGTGAGATTGGCTGATAATAACATTATATCCATTTTGTGTGGCAAATTGCTCTACACCATAAATACTTCTGGTAAAATAGTGATCTAAAAGATTGGGTAAGATAATACCAATAATGTGCGATTTCTTTTCCTTTAAATTAATAGCTGATTTATTGGGCGTAAAATGCAAATCGCGGGCCATTTCCTGAACACGTTGTTTCGTGTACTCGTTTATGGTTGGGTAGTTATTAAGGGCCTTTGATACTGTTGATACTGACATCTTTAACTTTTCAGCCAAGAATTTTAGTGTAACAGGGGTATTATTCATTATCTTTTCCAATCTCAGTGCATAGTTAAGAAAAAAACGCAATTATTTCAAACGTTTGAAATGTTGTTTCAATGGATTTTATTACGTTTTGGCCTATTTTAAAACGTTTAATTTTTTAAGCTTTTCTAAATTCGTAATCACGAGCACAAACTTCCCAAATAAACAT
>NZ_JBFTRT010000631.1:0-2706 GCF_056399685.1 Pedobacter sp. 01N416 | reverse complement strand
GTTGTAGAGTATGTTGATGCTAACGAAATCACCATTAAATATGAGCGTAACGAAGATGATCGTTTAGTTTCATTTGAAGGTGATAGCAAAACTTACCGTTTAATTAAATTCAAAAAAACCAACCAGAATACTTGTATCAACTTAAAACCAATCGTTAAGAAAGGTCAGAAAGTTACTAAAGGACAAGTACTTTGCGAAGGTTATGCAACTGAAAATGGTGAATTAGCATTGGGTAGAAACCTGAAAGTGGCATTCATGCCTTGGCAAGGTTTCAACTTTGAGGATGCGATTGTAATCAACGAGCGTATTGTTCGTGATGACGTTTTCACTTCATTGCATATTGAAGAGTTTGAATTAGAAGTACGTGATACTAAACGTGGAGAAGAGGAATTAACACCAGATATCCCGAACGTTTCTGAAGAGGCTACTAAAGACCTTGATGAAAACGGTATTATCCGTATTGGTGCTGATGTAAAAGAAGGTGATATTTTAATTGGTAAGATTACTCCAAAAGGAGAATCAGATCCTTCGCCGGAAGAGAAATTACTACGTGCAATTTTTGGTGATAAAGCAGGTGATGTTAAAGATGCGTCTTTAAAAACTCCTCCTTCAATCCAAGGTGTGGTAATTGATACTAAATTATTCAGCCGTGCTAAGAAAACTACAAAAGCTGAGGAAAAATCGGCAATTGAGAAATTAGACAAAGGATATAACAATATCACTGAGAAATTAAAAGCAGAATTAGTTGACAAATTATTCACCATCGTAAATGGAAAAACATCTCAGGGTGTATTTAACATTTACAAAGAATTATTAGTTGCTAAAGGCGCTAAATTTACTCAGAAAATTTTAGCTGAGCTTGATTATAATCACATTAGCCCTAACAAATGGACTACTGATGATGATAAAAACGAGATGATTAAAATGTTGCTTCACAACTACGGTATCCGTGTTAACGAAGAACTTGGTGCTTACAAACGCGATAAATTCGCGATCAGTGTAGGTGATGAGCTTCCTTCAGGAATCGTACAGATGGCAAAAGTTTATGTAGCTAAAAAACGTAAATTAAAAGTAGGTGATAAAATGGCGGGTCGCCACGGTAACAAAGGTATTGTTGCACGTATTGTACGTGATGAAGATATGCCTTTCTTAGCTGATGGTACTCCGGTTGATATCGTGTTGAACCCACTAGGTGTACCTTCACGTATGAACCTTGGTCAGATCTACGAAACCGTATTGGCATGGGCCGGTAAAGAATTGGGTGTTAAATTTGCAACTCCGATTTTTGATGGCGCTACGCACGATGAGGTGGAAGAATGGATCGCTAAAGCAGGAGTTCCTGCTTCAGGAAAAACCTACTTATACAATGGTTTAACAGGTGAGCGTTTCGATCAGACTACAACTGTAGGTATT
The DNA here is from genome assembly GCF_056399685.1 of Pedobacter sp. 01N416. Taxonomy (NCBI): domain Bacteria; kingdom Pseudomonadati; phylum Bacteroidota; class Sphingobacteriia; order Sphingobacteriales; family Sphingobacteriaceae; genus Pedobacter; species Pedobacter sp. 01N416. The sequence continues at coordinate 1,293 of NZ_JBFTRT010000631.1, read as the reverse complement.
ATCTACATGTTGAAATTAGGTCACATGGTTGATGATAAGATGCACGCCCGTTCAATCGGACCATACTCATTAATTACACAACAACCATTGGGTGGTAAAGCCCAGTTCGGTGGTCAGCGTTTTGGTGAGATGGAGGTTTGGGCATTAGAGGCATTCGGTGCAGCTAATATTCTTCAGGAGATCTTAACCGTTAAATCGGATGATGTAATCGGAAGAGCCAAAACTTACGAAGCCATTGTTAAAGGTGAGAACCTACCAACACCAGGTGTACCAGAATCGTTCAACGTATTGGTACATGAGTTACGCGGATTAGGTTTAGATATTACGTTAGACTAAGTATTAAGTATAAAGTATCGAGTATCAAGAAGGTTAATTCAATCTCGATACTTGATACTAAGTACTTGCTACTAAAAACAAAAAGATATGTCTTACAAAAAGGATAATAAATTAAAAAGCAATTTCACATCAATCACGATTAGCTTATCGTCTCCAGAAATTATTTTGGAACGCTCAAGCGGTGAGGTGTTGAAACCAGAAACCATTAACTACCGTACTTACAAACCTGAGCGTGATGGTTTGTTCTGTGAGCGTATTTTTGGTCCGGTAAAAGATTACGAATGTCATTGCGGTAAATACAAACGTATCCGTTATAAAGGTATTGTTTGCGATCGTTGTGGTGTTGAAGTAACGGAGAAAAAAGTACGTCGTGAGCGTATGGGACACATTGCTTTAGTGGTTCCTGTTGCACACATCTGGTACTTCCGCTCTTTACCAAACAAAATCGGTTATTTATTAGGTTTACCTACTAAAAAATTAGATTTAATTATCTATTACGAGCGTTACGTAGTTATTCAATCAGGCTTAATGGCTGAAGAAGGTATCAACTATATGGACTTCTTAACGGAAGAAGAATATTTAGATATCTTAGATAAATTACCTAAAGAAAACCAATACTTAGACGATAAAGATCCTAATAAATTCATCGCCAAAATGGGTGCTGAAGCATTAGAAGATTTATTAAAACGTATTGATTTAGATACTTTATCTTATGATTTACGTCACCAGGCAGCTAACGAAACTTCTCAGCAACGTAAAAATGAGGCTTTAAAACGTCTTCAGGTTGTTGAAGCTTTCCGTGGAGCTAATACACGTATCGAGAATCGCCCTGAGTGGATGATTGTTAAAATCGTTCCGGTTATTCCACCAGAATTACGTCCGTTAGTGCCATTAGAAGGTGGCCGTTTCGCTACTTCCGATTTAAATGATTTATACCGCCGTGTAATTATCCGTAAC
>NZ_JBFTRT010000630.1:0-2710 GCF_056399685.1 Pedobacter sp. 01N416 | reverse complement strand
GGTATGTCCACGGATGATGTAAAACTGGATGTCAAGGATTATCTTTTGGAAAGCGGGTTGCAGTACGTAATAATCGAACCCACCATTTACATGGAAAATATGATGGGCGCTTTCTGTGCACCTTTTGTTTCCGAAAAGAAAAAACTTGCCTATCCAACTCCTGAGCCTATGCCAATCGGTTGGATTGCCTCTAGGGACGTGAGTGCGCTAGTCGTTGAAGCTATCTACAGCGCCGATCTGACTGCGGATACTTTTCAGGTAAGCGGGCTTGAAAATCTTAAGGGAGATGAGCTTGCGGAACGCTTTTCTCAAGGTGTTAGTGAGAAGATAGATTACTACACACAGCCTGCTGAAGAGTTTAAAGGAATTTTAGCGCCATTTGTTGGTGATGCTGCAGCTGACGCGGTAGCTTCATATTACAGAGTCCTTCAGGAAAGCAATAAATATCCCCTGAAATTCAATTCTGAAATGGATAAAATATTGCAGAAGCTGCCTGTAAAGATGACATCGTTGGCCCAGTGGGCTAAAATAAACAAGGATTTTTTTATTAATAAATGTTAATATTATATGGATGCAAAAGATATTGTAGCATCATACTTTGATGCATTGGCAAAAGGCGAAATGGAGCGGGCACTTTCGTTTTTTGCCCTTGAGGCCCAATGGGACCAACCGGGCAGAAACAAATTTGCAGGAATTAAAAACAACTTGGGTGAAATTATTAAAATGTTTGAAGGCATTATGAGTGATAAATGATGGAAAATGCCGGTCTGGTAGCAGTTCCAGTTTGGTTTAGCGCCCAAAAGGAAGGCAAAACGATGAACCTTGGAGGTTTAGACCTATTTGAAATCAAAGAGGACAAGATTATCCACGTGTGGACGTTTTCAGCAGACCAGCCGGTTGACGACGAGTTTTGGGGAGAATAGCCTTTCGAATAGAACGGAGCTGACTGGAATCTTTAAGCTATGCGGCTCCGTTTAAATATTATTGTTTTAAATGAAAATTTTTCCGGCTATAAATTCTGAAGTTGTCATGCCAGTCTGAACTTTAAAAAACCTCATCAGATTGTTTGGCTCAGAGAAATTTAGATCATATGCAATTTCATTGATGGTCCTATTAGAGTGAAGGATCTGGTCCTGTATCTCAAATAACAACCGCTGTTTTAACAGCTGGCTTGCTGTTATCTGAAACTGAGCTTTTACGGCTTTATTAAGTGAAATCCTACTGACACCAAGCATCTCCGTGTAGTCTCCGATCCGCTGTTTTTCCTTAAAATGAAGTTCGATCAGGTTCTTAAACAAAAAAGGGATCTGTGTATTTCCATCAACATTTAAAGGCAGTCTGTATTGGCTGGCATATTGACGGTTCAACGATTGTAAAAGATAATATGTCAAAGATCGGATGATGTGCGAACTATCAAATTTACTGTCAATAAGCTCCGTTTTTATTTCGGCCAAAAACTTACAGTATTTTCGAAGATCCTCATGATCAATTGTAATGGTTAATGGGAAGCTGAGCTGGTAAAAATACAGCAGACGATAGGTAAACAGCTTATCTGCGAAAAAGTCGTTAAGGAATTCCTCCTGAAATATTAATGTCGTAACTTCCAGACGCTCGACATCGAGCTGCCAGTTACGCTTTTGATAGGGTGAAATGAATATGATTGAATTATCTGATATGTTTATTTGCTTCTCATTAAGCGAGACAATTCCCGATGCTTTTTTAAAAAATAGAATTTCAAAGTAATCAGTATTAAATGTTGCCTGAAGGCTATAGTCAATATCCTTTTCTGTTAATACATTCAGTAGAAAATGTACACCGCACTCGCCTTTATGGAATTTTATTGTTTTCAATTTTTTCGATCCGGTTAAAATTACTAAAATTCCTGTAACCTTTTCATCTGAACGTTTTCTCGTGTATAAGACTGGTTTCAAATAGCTCAGCTTAGTGCTCATAAAACCATTCTATCATTACTGCTGATCAATGGTTATCAAAACGCCACTTTTTAAACATGGTTTGATATCCCATAACCGACGCCTTCTATCGACCTTTGTTGCCATAGATAGAAGAATCCAAAAAAGTAAAGTTTAAGTCATGAAAAAATTATTAGTAACAGCTGTCTTGTCATTGACAGCGATAGCCTCGTTTGGACAGAAAGTGTCCGGATCAAAATCCAGCCTTCAGCTTGTAAGGAATGCTACATTGATCATTCACTATGGTGGCCACAAGATTCTGGTTGACCCCATGCTCTCTGCCAAAGGTGCAATCGAGTCATGGGCCGGTATTGCAAGAAATCCTACAGTGGATATACGGATGCCAATGCAACAAATTACAGACAATGTCGATTTAGTATTGGTCTCCCATACGCATGCTGATCACTTTGATGATGCTGCAAATAATATTTTGAAAAAATCTATAAAGATTATCAATCAGCCGGCAGATAAGGTATTCTTCAGTTCGAAAGGCTACATCAATGCCGAGACCCTTGAAAACCAGACAAAGTGGGATAATATCAGTATAGAGCGGATAAATGGGGAACATGGATCAGGCAAAGTATTGGAGATGATGGGCAAAACCTCTGGTTTTGTATTAAGTGCCAAAAATGAACCGACGATTTATATCATGGGCGATGCGATATGGACCGACCGTATCAAAGAAAATATCAAAAGGATCAAACCTGATATTATTGTGGTCAACTCAGGTGGTGCCCAGA
>NZ_JBFTRT010000629.1:0-4275 GCF_056399685.1 Pedobacter sp. 01N416 | reverse complement strand
GTGTTGGGGAAGTAACCAGTATAGGCAAATACTAAAGGATTACCTGTCAATCCTCACCATAAGCCAACCAATGCTCAATGTTGATTTTTAAATGAATAGCACATAGCTACTTTCGTTGAACATTTAAATCAATCAACATGAAACAGTTATTATTTTTACTCTTTTTTATCATTGCTTTTGGCTTACAGGTGGCGCATGCAGAATTTTTGAATCTTGGTGCGGCAGAGATAATAATGCTTTTGGTTGTGGGCTTTTTTACTGTAACCTTCGTTATAGGTTTTATTTTTTTATGTTTATATCTAATTAGACGTGTTAAGCCAGCTAAAAATGAAAAATAAGATAATCTTTGGGTTAGTTTTTATCCTCGCTTATGGTATTCATATTGCCTATGCCGATTTTCTAAATATGGGTAGTGCGGAAATAATTATGCTTTTGGTAGCAGGCCTTGTCTTTTTCGGATTTTTTGGTGGTATTTTTATGCTGATCTACTTTTTGATTAAAAAAAACCGTAATACGTCATCAAACGTTGCCCCGAATACCGTAGCCATAAACTTTGCACCTCCGCTTGATTATCAAAACCCTACTGTTGAAGAAAGAATCGACAAAAAGGATACCGTTAAAGGGGTTACCAGGATAGCGTTACCTCAACAGAATGAAATTAGATATGTTGGTATCGAAGAAATCATCAGGTGCGAAGCGGATAACAATTACACCAACTTCTTTTTTAGCGACGGTGATCAGCTTTTGATTTCGAAATCATTAAAAGAATATTCCGATCTGCTCAAACCCCACGGTTTTGTGCGGGCACATCAAAGCCATTTGGTTAACCCGAAATTTGTAAAAAGCTGGCTTAAAGAAGATGGTGGAACACTTTTAATGGATAGTGGCGATAAAATTCCGGTATCGAAACCAAATCGGGAGCTGGTGAAAGAGGTGTTAGGAAAGTAATTTATATAGCGTTAATTCGCGTTAGGGATTGTAAGGGTTAAGTACCGATTAAGCATATGTTTTTATTTAATCACGGTATGCTTGCTTGTTTCACAGGTCTTCATCGGTACCGAAGCGCAGCGTAGCCCTGAAAAGCAGGACCCTTGCGCAGCTTGGGGAACGCCCAAATAAGCTAACTGTTGGCAATTTACAATTACACCACGGAATTAATAACTTGAAGATTTTAAGAAAGCCACTAAAAACCTGCGAGGTTTAAACATTACATTTTTGTACTTTTGCGGCTAYGTCAGTTATTAAACCCTCATTAGCAAAAGGTACCCGTGATTTTTCTCCGGYTGAAATGGTAAAACGCAACTTTATTTACGATACCATTAAAACGGTTTTCAGAAAATATGGTTACGCCGAAATCCAGACCCCAAGTTTCGAAAACCTTTCGACTTTGACAGGGAAATATGGTGATGAAGGTGATAAACTGATTTTTAAAATTTTAAACAGTGGCGAATTTCTTAAAGATCCAAAAAAGAAATCTTTCGATTTTGCAGATGAAGATAATAGCAATAAACTGATTCCGCTAATCTCTGAAAAAGCCTTGCGCTACGATTTAACGGTGCCTTTTGCGCGTTACGTAGTGATGCACCAACACGAAATTACTTTGCCTTTTAAACGTTTTCAGGTACAACCCGTTTGGCGTGCAGACCGTCCGCAAAAAGGCAGGTACCGTGAGTTTTATCAGTGCGATGTGGATGTGGTGGGATCTGAAAGTTTATTGAACGAAGCTGAATTTATTTTAATCTACAACGAAGCTTTGAGCAAATTGGGTTTGAAAGATTTCAGCGTAAAAATTAACAATAGAAAAATTTTATCTGGTATTGCTGAGATTATCGGTAAACCAGATTTAATTATTGATATGACCGTAGCCATCGATAAATTAGATAAAATCGGTTTAGATGGCGTAAGTAAAGAACTTTTAGAACGTGGTTTTACAGAAGCGGATTTAGAAAAACTTCGTCCTGTAATTTTGTTGGAAGGCACTAATGAAGAAAAGCTGACTAGTTTGAAAACTGTTTTGGCGCAATCAGAAACAGGTTTAAAAGGTGTTGCAGAAATTGAACAGGTTTTCGAATATGTAGAAAGTTTGATTTCTTATGGCTTGCCGTTAACGGCTAAACTGGAATTGGATATTACTTTAGCGCGAGGTTTAAACTACTACACCGGCTGCATTTTCGAAGTTAAAACCAACGAAGTAGCCATGGGCAGCATTGGTGGTGGTGGCCGTTACGATGACTTAACCGGTATGTTCGGTTTAAAAGATTTAACCGGAGTTGGTGTTTCTTTCGGTGCCGACCGCATTTATGATGTATTGGAAGAACTTAACCTTTTCCCTGCCTCAGCAGAGGTTGGAACAAAAGTGTTGATCAGTAATTTTGATGCAGAAGCTGAAAAGTATGCTTTGCCAATTGTTCAGCAATTCAGAAATGCAGGGATCTCGGCAGAGTTGTACCCAAGTTCGGCGAAACTAAAAAAACAAATGGCCTATGCCGATGCGAAGAACATCCCTTACGTAATTTTAATTGGTGGTGATGAAATTGCAAGCGGAGAACTTACCCTAAAAGACATGCAAAGCGGTGAGCAGAAGAAGCTTACTGTTTTGGGTATTCTTGTTTCAGGATCTATTTGGTAAGTACTATTCTCGCTTGAATACTTTTCTGGTTTTCCCCTCATTAAAGATCCTGAAACAAGTTCAGGATGACGGACTTGGCGAATTTTCTGTGCATTCGATTCCCTCTGTGGTTAAACCTACCGTCCAACTCGCAATAAAACCGGGAAATGAACGTCTTTCTCCGCATCATCTCCCCAGGCTTCTTTTAATTCGGTAAACATATACTCTAATGGGTTGCGTTCATTCGCCTTTTTATAATGCTGCAAAGAAGACCAGGTATTTAAATAGCCAATCAGTTGGTTAAAATTCCAGGTGGTTTTAATCTGAAAATGAGGAGCAATGATCTCTTCAAAGGGAAAGGGGATGGTTTTATACCCCTCTTCAATATAACGGCGTTCGCTGTCCCAATATTTGCCTAAAATATCTTCGTAAAGTTTATGTACAGCCTTATCTACTTTTTTATCGATAAACATTAGGCCATAACCAATCACTGTAAAAAGGCCATTTGGTTTTAGTGTTCGTTTTACCTCAGCGTAAAATGCTTCAAAATTAAACCAATGAATGGCCTGTGCCACCGTAATCAGATCGAAACTAGCATTACCCACCGATGTTTGTTCCGCAGGTTCCACTTTGTAAGTAATATTTGGCAATTGAAAAGCATTTTTTAATTGATTCTCGCTGATATCTGTTGCATAAACGGCATCGAAATATTGGGCCAATACACGCGCAACCTGTCCGTTACCAGTAGCACAATCCCACGCCGTTTCTTTGCTTTTTACCAGCGAAAACAGATAGTCATATAATTCTTGCGGATAAGTTGGCCGGTAGATAGCGTAATCGGCAGATTGGGTAGAAAAATTATCTTTCATTTTATTAATGATTGAATATTGAATGAGAGAAGGAGTGAGTGAATAAAGTGAAAAGGACTCAGCTCTTTCCTTATAAAATTATTATATTTTTGGTTAAGAACTGTTGTTTAAATTAAATTTCATTCAATCATTCAAAACTCTCTCATTCAATCATTATATATTATGGAAAAAGCATTACAACAGAACGAAATTAAAGATATAGAATATCGGTTGAAATCTATTTTTGGTGGTTCGGTCGGTAATCTTGTGGAGTGGTACGATTGGTATACTTATTCTGCTTTTGCGCTTTATTTTTCTCCTGCCTTTTTCCCTAATAGTAATCCAACTGCACAGTTATTAGATACTGCAGGTATTTTTGCAGTAGGCTTTTTAATGCGGCCTATCGGTGGCTGGCTGTTTGGCAGCATTGCAGATAGGTTAGGGCGAAAACGTTCGATGACACTTTCTGTACTCATCATGGCAATAGGCTCATTGATTATCGGTTTAACCCCAGGTTACAAACAGATTGGAATTGCGGCTCCTTTGTTACTCATTTTTGCAAGATTGATTCAGGGCTTGAGCACTGGTGGCGAATACGGTACTTCTGCCACTTACCTCAGTGAAATGGCCACTAAAAAACATAGAGGGTTTTATTCAAGCTTTCAATATGTAACCCTGATTGGTGGGCAGTTACTGGCTTTGGGTATTCAATTAATCTTGCAAAACTGGTTGCTTACACCTGCCGAACTGCACGATTGGGGCTGGCGGATTCCATTTTTTATCGGCGCGATACTTTCTTTCATCGCGCTGTACCTGCGG
>NZ_JBFTRT010000628.1:0-4628 GCF_056399685.1 Pedobacter sp. 01N416 | reverse complement strand
TTACAAAACTGGTCTTAAAAATCGATTTAGGTCTATTCTTTTATGAATGTTATTTTAGCTCAAAAAAGAGTAACATTTTCCTTACAAAACATTAGGAATTCTCAGTTAGCATTTTTATTATTGTATTGTAATGTAATTTTTACAATGCCAGATCATTTTCTAACCAACGCTAAAAGTTTATCCCATTGCCCAAAATATTATCAGAACAATCGTTTTGTATTATTTCTTTGGGTATTGATTACACTTATTTTTGTGATCGATTCTTGGGCAACACACCGGTATAATAACTACCTTATTTTTGAGAATACCTTCAGGAATCTTCTTCAGCAAAAATCTCTTTATGCATGGTACCCGGCTTATCACGAAGATGCCAATCATTATGGTCCTATTTTTAGTCTATTAATTGCTCCATTTGCATTAATGCATAATTGGATCGGTTTACTTTTTTGGAACCTGTTTAATTGTTTCCTGCTCTTTAAAGCGGTTCAAACCTTACCTCTAACGGAAGATGAAAAGGTGATTATCGGTTATATTGCCATTCCCTGTTTAATCGAATCGATGCTTAACCAGCAGTTTAATGCCGGTGCCGCGGCCTTAATGATATTGAGTTATACGCAAATAAATAAAGGTAGAGGGATATGGTCTGCGCTTTGTATTGTGCTGGGTACATTTATTAAGCTTTATGGCATTGTGGGGCTAGTATTCTTCTTTTTTGCGAGGAAAAAGCCAGTTTTTGTGTTATGGTTAATCATGTGGTCTATCATCATATTCTTATTGCCAATGTTGTTCGCCTCTCCTCATTTTGTTGCGCAAAGTTATATCGATTGGAAAAACTCACTGATCGGGAAAAATATGATTAATGTTTCAGGTGGAGAAGATATTTCGATTATGGGTTTCTTTAGGCAACTATTTGATATTCCTAAAGTATCAAATTTTGTTTTTCTTACACTTGGCAACCTATTGTTTATGTTGCCTTTTCTGTACATTACTTATTTTTCGAAAAGTAAATTCCAGCTGATGATTCTGTCTTCCGTATTGTTGTTTCCTGTGCTGTTTAGTACTGGAGCAGAAGATTGTACATTTATCATTTCGATAACTGGTGTTGGCATTTGGTATGTAAACGAAAATAATAAAGTGCTAAAAAATGTATTGTTGCCAATTTTACTTTTCATCACCTGCAATTTCCCTTTGCTGCTTTTTCCAACTTTTGCAAAAGCGCATCATTTATTATTATCCATCATTAGTTTTCCTTATTTTTTGGTATGGTTGAGGGTTATCAATATCGCTATAAACGATAAACTCGTCTATGAAGAAGAAACAGAACCAGAGAGGGTTACAGCACTAGTAGATTAACTTTTAAATTTTATTTTTTTAAGGTTTTAATATCCGTTTGAAAAAATGGCTGTTAAAACCTTTTTTATTATTCGGCTGTTTTATAACTGTCTAATCAAAAAATAGTTATGGATGATAAACAAAAAAACGGTAGTGCTGATCGGGCTAGGATCAACATTAACGAAGGTTATGAACTAGATTATTGGTCTAACAAATTCGGAGTAAGCAAAGATAAGCTGAAAGCCGTAGTACAAACAGTTGGTACCTCTGCCCGCGCAGTTGAAGATTATTTAAAAAAGTAAAATATTGATTATGAGTCTGAAAAAGTATGTTGCCAAGCGCGATTTCTCAAAAACCACCGAACCAAAGTCGGGTAAAAGCAGCGATAGGAACAAATTACATTTTGTAATCCAAAAACATGATGCTTCGCGTTTGCACTACGATTTCAGGCTCGAAATGGAAGGCGTTCTAAAAAGCTGGGCGGTACCGAAAGGGCCTTCAACCGATCCTAAAACCAAACGTTTGGCTATGATGGTAGAAGATCATCCATACGATTACAAAGATTTTAGATAAATCTGTGCTTTCCGGAAAAACAATCGAAAAGATGGAAAAAACATCCGATAAGGTCTGGAAAGAAGGAAAGGAGCAGGATTTAAAGACTGAAAAAAAAAGCCCAAAGCAAAAAGCAAAGAGAGAAACTATGCCAGTGGGCAATGACCTAGCGATAGATGTAAAAAGCATATTAAAGAAAGCTCCCAAAACAGCCATCCCAAAAGGAGTGAAACCTATGCTAGCTACCCTGGTTGACGAACCTTTCGACGATCCTAACTGGCAATATGAGGTGAAATGGGATGGTTACCGTGCCCTAGCTTTTATTAATAAAGGAAAGGTTGATTTGTTTTCCCGAAATAATAAATCCTTTAACGAAAAATTTTACCCCATTTATGATCTGCTTTTAACCTGGAAATTGAATGCGGTATTTGATGGTGAGATTTTGGTGCTCAATAATAAAGGTGTATCAAATTTCGGCTCCCTGCAGAATTGGAGAAGTGAAGCAGATGGAGAACTTGTTTTTTATGTGTTCGATATCCTCTGGTATGAGGGTAAGAACCTGATGGATCTGCCGCTTTACCAGCGACAAGCCATATTGAACGATATACTGCCAACAGATGACGACCGTGTGCGCCTTGGTAAGGTTTTTAAAGCCAGTGGTGTCGATTTTTTCGATGCGGCAAGGAGAATGGGCTTAGAAGGCATTATCGCTAAAAAAACAGATAGTACTTATGCAGCAGATCGAAGATCAAAAGAGTGGCTGAAAATTAAGGTGCAGAAACGACAAGAAGTGATTATTGCGGGTTTTACCAAAAATGCAGATACTTCTAAATCTTTTAGTTCTTTACTGTTGGGCGTTTATGAAAAAGGAAAATTGCAATATGTAGGTAAGGTTGGAACAGGGTTTTCGGATAAATTGCAGAAAACAATGATGGAGCAGTTTAAACCAATTATTATCGATAAAAGCCCTTTCGAAAGTATACCTGATGTAAATGAGCCCTCACGCTTCAGGCCAAACCGGCCAAAAGCAAAAGCAACCTGGTTAAAACCAGAGCTGGTATGTGAGGTCGCTTTTACAGAAGTAACTGATGATGGTGTTTTTCGCCATCCGTCTTTTCAGGGCATGCGTGAAGATAAAAAAGCCAAAGAGGTGGTAAGAGAAATAGAAGTGCCAACAGAGAAAATTGTTGACGACACCAATGAAGAAAACCCACATGCACAGGCAATAAAGGCGCCAAAAAGTAAAATACCTAAAACTTTGTTGAACCCGAAAGATGAAACACAGGTAAGGAAAATTAAAGGCCACGAGCTTAAATTTACCAATCTGAGTAAAATTTATTGGCCCGAAGATAAAGTAACCAAAAGAGATATGTTTAACTACTATTATCAGGTTGCTGATTACATTTTGCCTTACCTGAAAGATCGCCCACAGTCGCTTAACCGCTTTCCGGGCGGAATTCATGGCAGTAGTTTTTACCAGAAAGATGTTAAAGGGAAAGCACCAGATTGGGCTGAAACTTTTCCTTATGAAAATGGTGAAGGCGAAAAAAAAGAATACCTTGTTGGAACAGATGAAGCTTCATTACTCTGGATGGCGAGTTTAGGCTGTATAGAAATGAATCCGTGGTTTAGCCGGGTGCAAAGTCCCGATAATCCTGATTACTGTGTAATTGATTTAGATCCTGATAAACATACCTTTGATCAGGTGGTTGAGGCAGCGCTGGAAACAAAAAAAGTATTAGATGCCATAAATGTACCCAGTTATTGTAAAACATCAGGTTCAACCGGAATGCATATTTACATTCCTTTAAATGCCAAATATAGTTATGAGCAAAGCCAGATGTTTGCCAAAATAGTGGTTAACCTGGTGCATAATCAAATACCAGAATATACTTCGCTTGAGCGCATGGTAGCGGCCCGAAAGGGAAAAATGTACCTCGATTTTTTACAGAATAGACCAGGGGCAACCATAGCCGGGCCTTATTCTTTACGACCAAAAATTGGAGCAACGGTATCAATGCCATTGCATTGGGATGAAGTTAAACCGGGTTTAAAAATGAAAGATTTTAATATTTTTAATACCATCGATCGTTTGAAAGTTGAAGGAGATCTGTTTAAAGGTGTACTGGGAAAAGGAATCGATTTAGTTAAGGCTATTGACAAAGCTAAAAGTGTTTTTGGATAAAGCTCACGATCTTTTCCTGCTTTCATTATATTTGGAAAAAATTAAAAAATGATCGCACACCACGTTTTATTCTGGCTAAAAGCCGATACCACCGATGAGCAGAAAGTTGCTTTCCGCAATGGCTTACAAACATTAGAAAATATTGAAGTTGTTAAAACTTTTCACATTGGTTTACCAGCACCAATTGAGCGTGCTGTGGTAGATACCACTTATACATTTAGCCTCCTGCTGTTATTTGAAGATTTAGCTGCGCATGATGTTTATCAGGTTCACCCATTACATAAAGCTTTTCTGGATGAATTCAGGGTTTACTTCGAAAAGGTTGTAATTTACGACGCAGAATAAAAGAAATACCTCCGACAAAAATCGGAGGTATTTTTTTGTCGCTATTTTTAATAAATTGAATTTATTATTTGGAATTATTCTAAATAATAAGATATTTGTTAAATCTATCGATAATTTGAACTGTTAAAGCCATGTGTAAAACCATCGTACTTGCTCAAAACGAAAACATCACCATTGCTCAATGCAATAATTGCAAAGTTTTAAATATATGGCG
>NZ_JBFTRT010000627.1:0-2759 GCF_056399685.1 Pedobacter sp. 01N416 | reverse complement strand
ACCCCAAGCATAGGATTAATTTTTTGGACTGGAATATCGTTCATCTGCTTATTGATATTACTTAGAAAATTTGCATGGAAACCTATTTTAGGTGCTATTCACGAACGTGAGCAAAGCATTGATGAGGCACTTAACAAAGCTGAATTAGCCAAACAAGAAATGGCTCGTTTAACCAGCCAAAATCAAGATTTGATGCAACAAGCTCGTGCAGAACGTGATGAGATTTTAAAGGAAGCTAAAACTTTAAAGGATGGTATTTTAAACGAAGCTAAAAAACAAGCCCAGGTTGAAGGTGCTAAACTGATCGAGAAAGCTAAAATCGAAATCGAGAACCAAAAGAAAGCAGCTTTAGCTGAAGTTAAAGACCAGGTTTCTTCATTATCATTAGAAATTGCAGAACGTGTTTTACGTACCCAATTGGATGATAAAGCAAAACAAGAAACTTTAGTAGCTAACTTGTTAAAAGACGTTGAATTAAACTAAGCGTATTGCGTAAAGCGATAGCGTACTAAACGCTAACCGCTAAACGCCAACCCAAAAGATATGTCAGAAATTAAAGTTGCAAGCAGATACGCCAAATCATTAATAGACCTAGCCGTTGAAAACAACGCGTTAGAGGTTTCTTATAATGATATGGTTTTGTTTGAGCAAGTGGTTGATGAAACCCCTGAACTAGAAGCAATATTAAAAAACCCGATTGTACCTTTAGATAAAAAGACGGGTATTTTGAACGGTATTTTTGCTGATAAAGTAAGTAAACTAACCATCTCGTTTTTCAAGATTGTTGTAAGCAAAGGCCGCTCGGCGATTTTATTTGCTACAGCAAAACAGTTTATACAACAATATAACCTAATTAAAGGTATTGTGACTGCTGATGTAACTACTGCAAGTGCTTTAAGCCCTGCAGCTAAAGAGCAGATTATTGAAATTGTAAAAAGAGAATTAAAAGCTAACCAGGTTATTGTTAACGAAAAAATTAACGAAAAACTAATTGGTGGTTTTATATTAAAAGTAGGCGATAAGCAATTTGATGCAAGTATTGCCAGCGGTTTAAGTAAACTGAAAAAGGAATTTGCGCAATAGCGTAGGGCGATAAGCGTGTAGCGGAAAACGCCATGCGCCAAACGCCAAAAAAATAGAATTGCGTAAGCGGATGGCAAATAAATGCCAAGCGCCATGCGCCAAGCAAAAACATTTACAAAAAGATATAATTAAAATTATGGTAGAGGTAAGACCAGACGAAGTATCGGCAATTATCAGACAGCAATTGGCGGGCTTCAAATCAGAAACCGAACTGGAAGAAGTTGGTACCGTGTTGCAAGTGGGCGACGGTATTGCCCGTGTTTACGGTTTAACTAAAGTTCAATCGGGAGAATTAGTTGAATTTGCAAACGGCCTACAAGGTATCGTATTAAACCTTGAAGAAGATAACGTTGGTGTGGTACTTTTAGGTGCTTCAGACGAGATCAAAGAAGGTGATACGATTAAACGTACCAAAAAAATTGCCTCTATTAAAGTTGGTGAAGGTATGCTTGGCCGCGTAGTGAACACTTTAGGTGAGCCTTTAGATGGTAAAGGTCCAATCTTAGGTGAAACTTACGAAATGCCTTTAGAGCGTAAAGCACCAGGTGTAATTTATCGTCAGCCGGTAAATGAGCCTTTACAAACTGGTATTAAAGCAATTGATGCAATGATTCCAATCGGTCGTGGTCAACGTGAGTTGGTTATTGGCGACCGTCAGATTGGTAAAACTGCCGTTTGTATCGATACTATTATCAACCAAAAAGAATTTTATGAAGCAGGCCAGCCTGTGTTCTGTATTTATGTTGCTATCGGTCAGAAAAACTCTACTGTAGCTAACATTGTACGTACATTGGAAGAAAACGGCGCTTTACCATATACAGTTGTTGTTGCTGCTTCGGCTGCAGATCCTGCTCCAATGCAGTTCTATGCACCGTTTGCAGGTGCTGCAATTGGTGAGTTTTTCCGCGATACAGGCAGACCAGCTTTAATCGTTTATGATGATTTATCTAAACAGGCTGTAGCTTACCGTGAGGTATCTTTATTACTTCGTCGTCCACCGGGCCGTGAAGCTTATCCAGGTGACGTTTTCTACTTACACAGTCGTTTATTAGAAAGAGCTGCGAAAATCAACTCTAACGATGATATCGCAAAAGCGATGAACGATTTACCTGAATCGATTAAACATATTGTTAAAGGTGGTGGTTCATTAACAGCTTTACCGATTATCGAAACTCAGGCAGGTGACGTATCAGCATATATCCCAACCAACGTAATTTCGATTACTGATGGTCAGATTTTCTTAGAGTCGAACTTGTTCAACTCAGGTATCCGTCCGGCAATTAACGTAGGTATTTCGGTATCACGTGTGGGTGGTAATGCGCAAATCAAATCGATGAAAAAAGTAGCAGGTACTTTAAAATTAGATCAGGCTCAATACCGCGAGTTAGAGGCTTTCTCTAAATTCGGTTCTGATTTAGATGCTGCAACGAAATCGGTTTTAGATAAAGGTGCACGTAACGTACAAATGTTAAAACAAGCTCAGTTTACACCTTTTACAGTTGAAAAACAAGTAGCTATTGTTTATGCAGGTACTAAAAACTTAATGCGTAGCGTACCGGTTGATAAAGTAAAAGAATTCGAAACTGAATATTTAACGCAATTGGAATTACGTCATCCAGAAACTTTAGCGGCATTAAAAGCTGGTAAATTTGACGATACCATTACAGGTGTTTTAG
>NZ_JBFTRT010000626.1:0-5080 GCF_056399685.1 Pedobacter sp. 01N416 | reverse complement strand
CTGTCAATTAATGCGTAATTACGTATAGAAAGTTTTTGTAGCATAGCTAAGCAAAAATATTAAAATTTATTCAACGGGTGAATACAAAACAAAAACAGCGAAGAATAATCTTCGCTGTTCATGATCTGTTTGGTTTATGTGTTGTTATTTTATCGAAATACTAATTGCATTATCACCTGTAATTTTTAAGTTGGCTGCCTGAACATAACTTTTTATAGCTGTTTGATCGGCATTGGTAAAATCAGATTTTTTATACGTTACTACAGCATTTAGTGTGTTCAGGGCTTTAACAGCACTGGTAAAATCTTGATTATTGTATAACATAACTGCCGGAGTTACCTGTGAGCTTTTGTTACCACCTTCTACCTTTTCCTTTTTCTCTTTCTTCTCCATTTTCTCTTTCAGCTCTTTTACCTCGTTGTCGAATTTTTCTTTCAATTTCTTGTACTCTTCAGTTTGTCTTACGTTACTGTTCGAGTTATCATTGTATTTAAAAATTATACCATCGGGAGAAAGTTGATAACCTTTAGTTTTAAATAAAGAATCAGCATGTAATCTGCTCAAGCCAGATAATCTAGCGATTTCTCCTGATTTTAAAGCATGTGCCCTAATGTTCTCTATTTGTGCTCTAAATTCAGGCGTATTCACTTTGGCAGCCATATCTTCGCCCATTTTTTTCCATTTGGCCTGTGCTTCTGGCGAACCAAATTCTTTAGCCATATCTTCACCCATTTTTTTCCATTTTGCCTGGGCTTCAGGAGAATTCATTTTCTTTTGCATTTCCTCTCCAAATTTTTTCCATTTGGCTTGTGCTTCTGGTGTGTTGTATTGTTTGGCAATATCTTCTCCAAATTTTTTCCATTTAGCTTGTGCTTCTGGTGAATTATACTCTTTATGTATTTTTGCAAGCAATAGCGAATCGCTGAACTTAAATTTGAAATTACTGTCGGTATGCAGTCTGTAGATATTTTTCCCTGCAAAAAGCTCATCCCTGTAAAAATCTTTTCTCAGGCTATCAGGCATTTCTTTTACCGAGTTATATTCGGTTTTTTTACCATCCGCATCAATGGTTACAATTTTAATTTTACGTTTTTTCGTAGTATCAGAGCAAACATTGGTTTCCGCATCACAGTTGTTAATCAGACTCAAAACCTCAATTTTAGGCGTTTTTTTATTTTCTTTTTTCTTTTCTGTTGGATTGATCCAGGCAATAGAAAACAAGCAGGCTACTCCTAAAGTTAAGGCTGCCATTTGTTGTTTGGCGTTTAAATAATTTGTTTTCATGTTGGTTATTCTTTTTATGCGTTGATATAAATTCTGGGTCTTGCCTGTTGCTGCTAGTGCATAAGCCGGACTGTTTTTATCTTTTAATAATTCGAGTTTGAGTAGGGCATGGGCATAATTCAGCGGTTTTCCGGTAATTTTTAATACCAGATCATCACAGGCATGCTCGCGCTCAATGTGTATAAATCTACCTGCCATCCAAACAAATGGATTATAGAATAATAAGGTTTCTATGGCTGTTTTAATCAGATTCAATAAGAAATCGTTTCTTCTGATGTGTGATAACTCATGGATTAATATTGCTTCTACCTGATCGTTGTCTAATTGGTTTACCAAGGCCAATGGAAATAATACTACGGGTTTTAAATAACCGATAACCAAAGGCACATTCACAATAGAAGACAAATGGAACTGGATAGCTTTATTGATTTTAAGATGGGCCGTTACCTGTTCGAAAATTACTTTCCAACTATCTGGAATGGCACTTAAACTCTCTTTCTTTAGTTTTGAAAGCTGACCATAACCTTTAACGATTACGAATAACTGAAGCAAAATACCAATAATGTAAAATACGACTACAATAGGGAAATACTGCTCTGCCTTGCTGCTAAAACTTGGCGGTAGGTTGTTAAAGTATTGGTAAACCTGTATATTTTGCGCATTGATTGCGGGAGCCTGATTATTTACATTCAATGTTAACTGATGAATGAAATTATAACCAAAGCCAATAAACATTAAAATGATGGCGCCAAAAGCAAGATTGTGCTTATATTTCGCCGCCAACTTCGGAATGCTGAGCATTACAATAAATAAAATGCCATAAATAATGGCGCTTTGCCAAAGTGAGTTTAAAATACTCCAGCCAAATGCTTTGATGAACTGTTGTAATAAAGTTTCCATAACGGTGGTTTTAATTTTTTATACGGGGACAATCCGAAAATTTTACTGTTTATTAGGGATCTAAACCCTACACCTTTCAACCTTCAACGCTAGCCTTACTTTAGGCTATCTAAATACTTTTTTATTTCGTCAATCTCATCTGCACTTGCACTGTGGTTACCCAAAGCCTGCATTACCAATCTCGCTGCCGATCCGTTAAATACGTTATCGATCATTTTGTTTACCAATTGTTTTTCAGTTTTATCCTGACTAACAAGCGCTTTATAGATATGCGTTTTTTGATTGGTATCTCTTTCTACCATTCCTTTCTCATGCAGAATCTGCATCACCGGTTAACTGTAATATAAGACGCATGGGAAGGTAGAACGTTGCATGCCTATTCGCTTTTGAAAGGAAAAGCCCAAGCTATGAAAAACTGACTTATGTTATTAAACCTGATTGATGTGGATACCGGCCTGTGTATAAGGCCCGCAGGCGTATGAACGAAAGCAGGACTGGCTTTAATTGAATGTTAAGACTGCTTTCCCAAAAACAACCATCACAAATAGAAAAACTACTTAAGTGTTAACGCTGAGAACTGGTTAACTGAAAGTTATTTTACGATTAACCGATTTAAACAATTAACCAGTTGACCAAAAAAATTAATTTTTCTTCAGCCCTTCGTACTTACCAATATTCGCCGGATCGATTTCGGCCAACATATTGTAAGCTTTCATGCGTTCCTGGCCGTTTAGTTTAGAAAGTACATTGGTTACTTCTTCGGCTTTTGATGCGAAATAAACATTTGGGAAAATGGAACCCAGTTTTTGCTTATCCATTTGTTGAAGGGCAGGCAGGGCGGCAACAATCTGTGTTAAACCCTTGTCATTATCGGTTAGCTGATCGAGGCCGCTTAAATGGTAGCTATAGATAAAATTGCGCAGTTCGCTAAAAATAGGATTCAAAACGTTTTCATTAAACCAAAAACGATTGCGTAAACCATCAGCTGCACGCCAGCCGGTATTGCCCGAAGCTTGCGCCAGATTAATGATGTTCTGTGCTTTTTTATAAAACGGAGTTCCGCCCATTTTGCTGAAACTATCTTTATCCATTCCGATGATGGTATAAGCGTAGTAGGTGAGGAGGGCACTGATATTGGAAATATAATTCTGATCAGAAAAGTCGATTGTAGCGCCATCATTGAAATTAAAATCGAAATTCTTATCGCTCATATTTAACAAAGTGCTATTGTAAGAGCTGTTAAAAACCGGGCGGCTGCTTTGGATCTGTGCTTCCGCAGTATACCCGGAACCACCATCCCACGAATTGATGGTGATGACGAAACTACACTCAATCCGTTCCTGAGGCTTATAACTTTCGTTGCTGAACTTGTTATTATTTAAAAAATCGCGGATTGTTTTTTGCAAAGCATCTAAAGTTGGCTTACTGATGTTCGAAACCTGGGGAGCCAGCAGTGTTATCCTCGCATTTAACTCCTGCGCATGCAGTTTCCCGAAACCAACCAATAACAATATCCAAACAATTTTTTTTATCATTTTGCAATTTTTAAAATGGCCGCACAAATATCTTTAGCAACATCTGTTTTCGATTTCATTTCAAATACAGTCCGTTCTAAAGCTTTGTTAAAAATAGTAATTTTATTGGTATCTGATTTAAAACCTGCGCCCTTATCATTTAAAGAATTTAAAACCACCAGATCTAGGTTTTTCTTCTCTAGTTTGCCTTTGGCGTAATTCTCTTCATCATTGGTTTCCAAAGCAAAACCAACCAAAATCTGGTGCGCTTTTTTCGTTGTACCTAAAGAAGCGAGTATATCAGTTGTTTTTTCCAGTTCCAAAACCAGGCCACTATCCTGTTTTTTAATTTTTTGAGCGGCAACCAGTTTAGGACGATAATCTGCCACAGCGGCGCACATTACGGTGATATCCGTTTCAGGGAATACCAATGAACAGGCATCGAACATTTCCTGGGCACTTACTACATCGATTCTTTTTAAAATTTGAGTAGATTTTTGTGCAGTTGGTCCGGCAACTAATGTAACATCAGCTCCAAGGCTGGCCRGTTCATCAGCAAGGGCAAAACCCATTTTGCCTGATGAGTGATTGCCAATAAAACGCACCGGATCAATCGCCTCGTACGTAGGACCAGCAGTAACCATTACCTTTTTGCCAAATAAAGGCATCGATCTTTTAATGGCATCGTTTAGAAAGGAAACAATTTCTTCAGGTTCTGCCATTCGGCCTTCGCCCCAAAGTCCGCTAGCAAGTTCGCCATTGGCAGGTGCAATAACCGTATTGCCAAAACTGGCAATCTTTTCGATATTAGCTTGTGTAGTTTCATGCTTCCACATGTCCAGATCCATTGCGGGGGCAACATAAACCGGGCATTTGGCCGAAAGATAAACAGCCGTTAATAAATTATCACAGATACCTGTTGCCAGCTTGGCCAACGTGTTGGCAGTTATTGGAGCGATGATCATTAAATCGGCCCATAAGCCTAACTCAACATGGTTGCTCCATACGCCAGTTTCTTCTTCGAAGTATTGGGTGTAAACAGGGTTCTTAGAAAGCGTAGCAAGGGTAAGTGGTGTAATGAAATTAGCACCATCAGGGGTAAGAATAACCTTTACGTTTGCACCAGCTTTTACAAGCAGCCGAACTAAAAAAGCCGACTTATATGCTGCGATGCTACCGCAAACGCCAAGGATTATATTTTTATGTTTCAGCATAGCGTGTTGAGCACGGGGCATAGAGCATTGATATGCTTATAAAACTGCGCCATGCTCTTTGCCCTCTGCTAATTACTTTTGTTCTTTAGCAGGATTTCTGTGATAAATTTTCTCGTTCAAAAATTCATCTATAGCAACCAAAACAGGTTTCGGCATGCGCTCGTAATG
>NZ_JBFTRT010000625.1:0-2776 GCF_056399685.1 Pedobacter sp. 01N416 | reverse complement strand
TCACGCAGGTCTTATTCATATTTAAGTGCATCAACAGGGTTTGCTTTTACGGCACTGTTTGCCTGGATACTTACGGTTATAATGGTTAACAAAATGGTTAGGGCTGCACTAATTAAAAAAGGGAAAAGAGGCAGATCGATTCGATATGCAAAGGTTTCGAGCCACTTTTTGGTTAATATGTACGCTAATGGCCAGGAAATAATATTGGCTATAAGCACCATAACAAAGAATGAACTATTAATGAGTTTGAAAATCTGTAAATGACTTGCACCAAGAATTTTCCTTACTGCAATTTCCTTCATTCTACCAGTGGTAATGTATTTTGCAAAGGCAAATAAACCCAGTATTGCAATAAAAATGGTGAGGATTGCAGCAGCAAAAAATACAGATTGTAATTGTTCTTGTTTTTTAAAGAGTTTACCATACATTTCATCCAGAAATTGGTAACGGAAATTATCTCCATCCAACTTGTTAATCTTCGGCCATTGCGATTTTAAGGCACTCAGCACTTCAGACATCTTGCTTTCTTCTATCTTTAGCATAATTTCTGTTTTGGGGTTTCCGCAGGGATCATTTATTGCGTAAATGGTAGGCTGTACTGCTTTCTCAAATCCAAGTGCTTTAAAATCTTTTATCACGCCTACAATCTTATATTCTTTATTCTGGCAGCCTTTTATGGTTTTACCTACAGGATTGGTTAATCCATACTTTGCTATTGCAGCTTCATTAAGTATAGCAGAATTTGCCGTATCGGTTTTAAATTCTCTGGAAAATGTTCTGCCTTCTTTAATCTTAATATCTAATGTTTCGAAATAATCAAAATCTACATCTGTAAAACTTAAACTTTGTTCTTTTCCATCAACAGTATATTTATTTTTTCCACTATCAGAACCATCCGGCAATGCATTGGTAACGGTAACCGATTTCACCCCCGGAATTTTGACCATTTTATCTCTTATCGGATCGAATTTGCTTGGCGAGACGAAATATGCGAGGTTTTTAATGTACACCACTTGTTCGGGTTTGAAACCAATATCTTGGGTACGCATGTATTTTAGTTGAGAACTGATGATGAGCAGACCTATAATAAAAACTACCGCTACGCTAAACTGAACCACCAATAAGCTGTTGCGCAACCAATAGCTCTGTTTGCTGGTTTGAAAATTACCTTTTAAAACAAGTGCAGGTTTAAATCCAGATAGTACCATGGCAGGATAAATACCGGCTATCAGCGTAATAAAAATTAATATAAGTGGCAATTGCCAGAATAAAGCACTATTGGCTATCCAAATGGATAAATTGACCACGAACAGGTTATTAAATTTTGGCAAGATGATTTCGGCCATAATCAGTCCTAATATCGTCGCTGCTAAACACTGGATTAATATTTCTGTTAAAAACTGAAAAGCAAGCTGAAAGCGATAAGCACCCATCACTTTTTTAACGCCTACCTCTTTTGCCCGTTTGGTTGCCTGCGCTATACTCAGATTGGTAAAGTTGATACAGGCGATTACCAAGATCAGGATTCCTAAAACAGACAAAGCTATGAGTACTTTATAATTGGCATCGGTACCGGCCTTTGGTTTAAGGTGTTGGTTTTTTAAAGGATCGAGAAAGGCTTTTGTTGCTTTAAAAGTCTCATTATTGGGATCTTCTCCATCTTTAAGCAATTCCTTTTTATAAAGGGCATTAATTTTAGCTTCAAGTGCCTGAATATCTGTGCCCGGTTTTACCTGGATATAAGTGTTGTAGTTGTTGTATCCATAGTTTTCGCCTATCCCAACTTCTTTCATCAATGAAATGGCGTCGAAAGTAATATTAGAGTGGGGATCGGCAAAAATACTTCCGCTCAACTTACCTGTCATATTAGCCGATTTACTCCCAAGCCAGATCATTTCAGGCTGACCGTTTTTATTATGAGGGAAAAGCGTTTTATAATTTTCGTTGCTTAGATAAAACAGATTTTCGGTTGTACTTTCCGGCTTAGTTAAACCGACAGTGGGTTTAATGTTAAACATTTTTGCTGCAGCATAATCGAGATAGAGGCATTTACTTAAAAAAACAACACCGTGATCGCTGCTAACTGGAAATTCAAAAAAACTCATTTTCATGGTACCAACTGAAACTACTTCTGGCATTTCTGCTTTAATAGCTTTACCCAATGGTGGCGGAGTATTATTGGTCTTAAAATCAGGCAACTGTCTACCTACTACGTAAATTTCGTTGTAGTTTGGGTTTTCCTTGTCAAAACCTGTTTCATAGGTAAAATACATGGTTACCAAAATAAATGCAGCTAAAGCAATAGCTAAGCCACCAATATTTATGAAGGTAATTATCTTGTTTCTCCAGAGGTTTCGTAGTGCAATTTTTAAGTTTAATCTGAACATAAGGCGTAGGGTTTGGCGTAAAGTGTTTGGCGTGTAGCGTTTAAACGCTTAGCACCAAACGCTTCACGCAGGTCTTATTCATATTTAAGTGCATCAACAGCGTTTGCTTTGGCCACTTTAAAGGTTTGCAGGCTCACTGTTAAAATGGCAATAATTACCGAGGTTAAAAGGGCAAGCAAAAAAGGCCATGGGTTAATGGTAATTTTATAATCATATTTCTCCAGCCATTTGGCAACAAGAATATAAGCTACCGGGATAGCGATCACATTGGATATGATTACCAGTTTCATAAAATCTTTGTTCAAAAGAACCAGGATATCAGAAAGATTAGCGCCCAATACTTTACGGATACTGATTTCTTTACTGCGCTGTTCAGCGGTATATAACGC
>NZ_JBFTRT010000624.1:0-2791 GCF_056399685.1 Pedobacter sp. 01N416 | reverse complement strand
ACTTCTTCCAATGTAATATCCTTTTTATAATTACTCAGGGTATAATTACATATTTTATTGATACGGAGTGTTTCAGACTCATTGCTTTGATAGAATGTATTTTTGCTCGTTACAATTGTCGAAAATTCATCCGTCTCGGCCAATGTTTTAAGGATAGATAAGAGGATAATGATCCGGTCTAAATTGGTTGCATCAACTGCAGCCCGCATTAAATCAACCAGTTTATCTTTAGCTTTCCCTTTAATTACCATTCCGCTTTTTGCTTTTTCGAATAATTTAGGGATCAGGTAAGCTTCAGGTAAAGTAAGCATGTATTTACCCAAACAATCGGGCAAGAAATGAATCACCATGGCTTCAGTTGTAAGATCGGGGTTATTCTGGAAGTATTCATCTTTACAACGCCAGGTATGAGGCAGATTTTCGCCTAATAGCACCATCTCATCTGGCACAAAATTACTGATGTTATCACCAATAAAACGAACGCCTTCTCCTTTGATTACATAATGCAGTTCTAGCTCAGGATGATAATGCCAGATATTCCCAAAATCGGGTTTGATATCATGACGGATACTAAAGGAACTTTGTAAGGTAATTGGAACTTTATGAAAATGAGGTTTCATGTAAAAATAAATATTTGGTTAGGGCTGTATTACAATATTCTACAAATTATACCACAGCGGTCTAAAGTTAACGAGTTTAATGATAACATCCTATATTAATTTGATAAAAACTATCAGAAAATAGTGTTTTTCATTGTTGAGTTTTGTATATAGCCATATAGGCGTAACCAAAATATAAGCTGACAAATTATTTTTATATAAATTATTTGTTCATTAATAAATTATGAGACAAGGTAAACAAGGAGAAATTCTACTGGTTTCAAGTGGCGATCTACGGCTTTCAGCAAATCAAAATTGCTGGGCTGCTCAAGTCGAAATGGAGCGAAAATTAACTTTAGCCATCGAACAATTTGGCTGGAAAGTTAAACGTGCCCATTCATACAATTCAACAAAAAAACATGGCTTTATCGATTCGCAAAGAATGGGTATGGATATCTTTAGAAATATTGATCCCAACCAACCTATAATTGTAGCAGAAAGTGTTTGGCAATACTCACATCATGTACTTGCAGGGCTTACCACACATCGTGGCCCGATACTAACCGTAGCCAACTGGAGCGGACAATGGCCTGGTTTGGTAGGCATGTTAAATCTGAACGGTTGCTTAACCAAAGCGGCAATTCCATATAGTACTTTATGGAGTGAAAATTTTACGGATGATTTTTTTACCGATGGCCTGCAAGAATGGCTCACAACCGGCAAGGTCAGTTACGATCAAAGTCATGTAAAAAGTTTTGCCTTAAGTAAGATCCCACTAAGCGACGACAAGAAAGGAAGAACTTTTGCCAAAAGCTTAAAAGAGCGAAAAGTGATCATGGGCGTGTTTGACGAAGGCTGCATGGGTATGTACAATGCTATCATTCCTGACGAACTGCTGCACAAAACCGGTTTCTTTAAAGAGCGTTTAAGTCAATCGGCATTATATGCAGGTATGCTGCAGGTTACCAATGGTGAAGCAGAGGCTGTTTTAGATTGGCTTTTGCAAAAAGGAATGACCTTTAACTGGGGAACTGAAGAGGAGACACAATTAACTAAAAACCAAACCCTCGAACAGTGTAAAATGTATATCGCCGCCCTGAGGATTGCTGATCATTTTAGCTGCGATACCATTGGAATCCAGTATCAGCAAGGATTGAAAGATTTAACTGTAGCCAGCGATTTAGTAGAGGGTTTATTAAATAACGAAGACCGTCCGCCGGCATTTTCTGTAGATGGTAAAGAACTTTACCCAAAACGGGCTTTACCACATTTTAACGAGGTAGACGAATGTGCCGGTTTAGATGCCCTGGTAACCTACAATCTTTGGAAAGAATTAGGAATGACCGGAGAAAACACCCTTCATGACATCCGTTGGGGTGAATATTACAAAAATGATGATGTAGACGGTTTTGTTTGGCTGTTTTTAATCTCTGGAGCAGCACCACCTGCACATTTTATTGATGGTTATGCCGGAGCAAGCAGCGATAGGCAGCCAGCTATGTATTTCCGTTTAGGTGGTGGATCGTTAAAAGGCATCAGTAAACCAGGTTTCATTGTTTGGAGCCGAGTTTATGTAATGGATAACGAATTACATTGCGATTTGGGCGTTGGAGAAGTAGTAGCTTTGCCTGCGGCCGAAACCAAAAGACGTTGGGACGGAACAACACCCGAATGGCCAATTATGCATGCCATTTTGAAAGGCGTGAGCCGCGATCAGTTGATGGCCAGACATAAAGCTAACCATATTCAGGTGGTTTATACCAATTATGAAGCCGGAGCGCACGAAGCTTGCCGCATTAAAGCAGCTGCAATGGATGAACTTGGCTTAAAAGTGCACTTTTGCGGAGATGTGAACCTAAAAAAAATAAATACAATTTAAATATAAAGACATGAAATCATCAATTTTAGCCTTACTGTTAACCTTCTCGAGCATTACTGCAATTTTTGCTCAGAACAATCCTGTGAACGATAAAGAAGCCTATGTGAAAATGATTACCGAGCGTTCGGCTAAAATTGTTGCCAATCTTGGAATTACAGATGCGAAGAAAACCGAAAAAGTGACGGTAATCATCAGAGATCAATATAGCAATTTAAACGACATCTATGCCGCGCGCGACATTCGTGTTAAAGCAATTAAAGAAAAAAACAAAGACAATAAAGTAGAACGCGATTCAGCCCTTGCTAAGGATAGC
>NZ_JBFTRT010000623.1:0-3913 GCF_056399685.1 Pedobacter sp. 01N416 | reverse complement strand
ATAAAACTCAGGATAACTGACTTTATTTTCCTTTACAGAAAGCATAACTTTTTTATTCCCTAAGGTTAATGAACCTGCTGAAACTGATTTGGCATAATTTAGATTGTTATTATGCTGGCCCCAGGCAATATGAAGGAAACCATCACCATCTACCATAATGCTAATTGATTTATGAGCGTCGGTGGCATCACCTTTATAGGGCGTGGTAACTAATACCCAACGGGTTGAGCCGATTTTGCGTTTGGCCAGTACCACATTTTGTTCTTGATCATAATAAGCAGCATACTGGCTATCTTTAAAGCTGATTAACGAATTTTTACGGAAAATAACAGTATTTACCGAGTTGTTTGCCCAGCCGTTACTGGCAATGGTACTYAGTTGTGTTTCTTGTGCAACACTCATCAGGTTGATACCGATGAATGTGCAGATTAAAAATATACTTTTATTTAGGGATTGATACATTATACGTTTTAGGCTGCTCGGTTTCTTACATTTGGTGAAGCCGAAGTACCGAAATTTTTAAGCTTTACACAGGGGGTTAAATCATACTTTGCAGGGGGCGTTTTAAGATAAACGTATTTAAAAGCCAAAATAGCGTAACTTTTATGTTGTGGCATTAATATTATAGTATTTATGAAAACTTTTCCGGTGTTTCTTTATAAATTCTGACGGTGTTAATTTAAACAGCTTTTGAAACTGTTCTCTAAAGTATTTACTATCATTTATACCTACTCTAAAGGCAGCTTCGTTAATATTTAAATTGGTATTGATCAACAATTCGGCAGCCTTTCTGAGTCTGATAAAACGGATAAAACCATTTATAGACTGACCTGAAGTGGCCTTGATCCTTTTGTAGAGATTAGAATGGCTCATTCCAAGATCAGATGCCAGTGTTTTTACGTTAAAACTGTCTTCCATCAGGTTTTCTTCTATAATGGTAATGCACTTTTGAAGAAAGCCCTTATCCTCCTGAGATACTTTATGGGCATCACTCTTTAAGGTTATTTCATTGTAAAAATAAGACTGAAGGTTGGTCCTGTTTTTAATAATGCTATTAATTTTAGCTGTAAAAAGCTCTTTATCGAAGGGTTTACTGATAAAATCGTAGGCACCAACTTCATTCGAGGTTGCCCACATTCTCGGCATCGTTATTTTCTGCTTCTTCCTCTTGCGCAATGAGCTCATTTACATAGGTTAATTCGTTTTGGAAAACACCGCTTTGCTGCAAGTTTGGCTCCCCAACCGGAATATCGATCAAAAATATGGTACCCATTCCCTGATTGGAACGGAACGAAATTTTCCCTTTATGTAATTCTACAAAGTTTTTGGCCAGGTAAAGACCAATACCGAAACCCATCTTCAGCGATTCGTTCGACATTACTTTATAAAATTTATCGAACAATTTTTCACCCACATGCGCCGGTATGCCCGGACCACTATCGCTCACCTCAATCTGCACCCGCATACCGAGGGTTTTAACGCTAAATTTCACAAAACCGCCTTTTGGGGTAAATTTAAGCGCGTTAGAGAGCAGGTTAAAGAAAACGATTTCGAGCTTGTCTTTATCTGCATAAATATCCAGTTCTTCCTCCTCGCACTCAAAAGTATATTCGATATGGTTCTGCTTTGCCAAATAATTAAAGCAGAGGAAAATCTCGTTGGTAAATTTGTAGAGGTTGATCCTTACAATCTTCAAGGCGTCGTTCTCACTTTCCGTTTTTCTAAACAGCAATAGCTGATCTACCAAACTTAACAAACGCCTCGAATTGCGGTAAACAATATTTAAATCGTTCTTCTCTTGCCCTGGGTCTTTCTTATGGATAATATCTTTAATCGGATTAACAATTAAGGTTAACGGCGTTCTCAGCTCGTGCGAAATATTGGTAAAGAAATTCAGTTTTTTCTCATTCAGATCCTTTTCACGCTCCATTTTAAGGTTGGTAATTTCTACCTCGTGTTTTAATCTTCTCTGGCGGTTGCGATAGGTTTGAAAAAGATAAAACAGGGAAGATCCTATAATAAGGTAAATGGCATAGGCCCACCAGGTGCGGTACCAAGGGGGTAAAATCCTAATCATTACGATCTTTTCGTTGTTGCTCCAGGCACCTTCGGTATCGGTACTTTTAATATGCAGTTTATACTCACCTTCATTTAACCTGGAATAATAGGCTGTGCTTAATTTGTTTACATAATTCCAGTCTCTATCCCAACCTTCGAGGTAATAGGCATAAGAAATCTGATCCTGAAAAGAGAATTCTATTGCTGCATAATCGATAGAAATCACCGCAGCACTAAATGGGATTTCTATGCGTGCTAAATTAACAACAGAAATATCGTTATAACCTGAATCCTGATCGAGCGGAATATTGTTGATCCGAAAATCAGTCAGCACCATTTTTGGTATCCTTTTATTTTTCTTGATGCTATCGGGCGAAAACAAGTTGAAGCCACCAATTCCACCAAATAAAAAGTTACCGTTTGCAAGTTTTAATGCAGCATTATAATTAAACTGATTGCTTTGTAAGCCATCGGTAGCATAATAGTTTTTAAAGCTTTGGTGTGCAACATCAAATTTTGATAAACCATTATAAGTACTACACCATAAATTACCTTGAGCATCCTGGAGGATATTGAGCACCGAATTACTTGGTAACCCATCGCTCTGGATGTACCGCTTTATTTTTTTGGTTTCGGGATCAAAAAGCAATAAACCTCCACCTTCGGTGCCGATCCATATTTGATGATTAAAATCTTCCTGAATGGCCCTGATGGCAAAATTGATCTTCGTATAGCTATGTTTTTTGTTTATTGGATCGATTTCGATCAGTTCGGTATAGTTCCCTGCCCAAAGTCTTCCTTTCGAATCCTGGAACAAGCTGTGGATATCCTTTAGATTATGGTCAAAAAGTTCAAATTTATCGGCAATTTTATTGTAACGATACAATGCACCACCTTTTGTAGTGCCTACCCAAATATTTTGTTGTTTGTCTTGATAAAGCTTCCAAATGTTAATGTCATCAACGCCTTTATAGTTATTGTAACAGTTATAATGAACAAATTTCCCGGTTGTTTTATTAAAACGATCTATCCCGCCGCTAAAACTGGCCACCCAAACGTTGTGATCTGCATCGTTTAAAATACTGGTAACAAAATTACTTGTTAAAGAGTTTGGATCGCTGGTTTTGGCATAATTAGCAAAAGTATTTTGCTTTCTGTTCCAAACACTTAAACCACCCCCATCAGTCCCGATCCAAATGTTTTTGTTTTCATCTTCGCTAAAGGAGAGTACAAAATTGTTAATTAAGGAATTGTTTTTTAATGGATTATGTTTAATGGTGGTAAACTGCTCATTTTCTGGATCGATGATATTAACCCCACCACGTAAGGTTGCAATCCACTTTCTAGATTCGCGGTCTTCGTAAACCTGGGCGACAGAATTACTGCTGAGTAAGCCTTTTTCTTTTCCTGCAGATAGGTAATTTGTTTTTTGATTTTTTGTATTGTAAACAGCAATTCCTCCCCCATCAGTCGAAATCCAGAGTTTTTGTTGCCGATCAAACAACAAACTCATAATATTCTCATTGCTTAAATGCTGGTTAAACTTGGTGAGGCTACTATTGGCTTTATCAAATTGAAAAAGTCCGTGCTCTGTTCCAATCCAGAGTGTTTGGTTAGTGCCTTTGGTAATGCATGTTACTGAGCGTACTGCAGCAGTTACTAAACGAAGTCTATGTTTATCATTATCGTATCTGCAAAGCCCCACATCTTTTATAAAAAGCCATAGGGTTTGTTGTTCATCAACATATAAAGCTTTTACAGTGAAATCGAAATTTTTGCCGTATGGGATCCGTTTTGCAATGGTGCTATTCTTTTCGAGCATAAACAGGCCTTTTTCTTCAGTAGCTACATAAAC
>NZ_JBFTRT010000622.1:0-2816 GCF_056399685.1 Pedobacter sp. 01N416 | reverse complement strand
CCACTCTTGCTCGGTAGCGTTATTAAAAGAAAAACACAATATAAAAAAGATACTTTTTGCAGAAGATGCACTAAACACTTTAAATAAAAAGAAAATTATCGATATCTGTGTTAACGAAGGTATGAAAGTAATTATGGTGCCACCATCAGATAAATGGTTGTACGGGAAGTTGGATTCGCACCAATTACGTGATCTGAAAATTGAAGATCTGCTGGAACGTGAACCGATTAAGCTCAATAAAAAGAATATTCTTAAAGATTTAAGCGGTAAATGTATTTTAGTTACAGGCGCTGCGGGTTCTATCGGATCGGAGATTGTTCGGCAGGCCTTACAGTACAATCCTAAATCTGTAATTCTCTGCGACCAGGCAGAAACACCGCTTCACGATTTAAAACTCGAACTGGAAGATAACTTCCAGGACGCGAACGTGAAGATATTTATGGCCAATGTGCAGAATTTAAACCGGATCAGAACATTATTCGAACTCTATAAACCTGAAATTGTTTTCCATGCTGCGGCTTACARACATGTTCCCATGATGGAGAATAATCCAGCTGAGGCCATTTTAACCAATGTACTGGGCACTAAAAACATGGCCGATATATCAATGGAATTTGGCGTAGAAAAGTTTGTAATGATTTCGACCGATAAAGCCGTTAAGCCAACCAATGTAATGGGGGCATCTAAACGTTTGGCCGAAATTTATATTCAGTCACTAAACAGTCCTGAGATTATTTCAACTGGTGAAATTACCACACAAGCTTCGCGCACCCGTTTTGTAACTACCCGTTTCGGAAATGTTTTAGGCTCAAATGGCTCTGTTATTCCGAGGTTTAAAAGCCAGATAGAAAAAAGGGGGCCTATAACAGTAACCGATCCGGAAATTACCCGCTATTTTATGACGATTCCGGAGGCCGTTCAATTGGTAATGGAAGCCGGAGCAATGGGTAAAGGGGGAGAGATATACCTTTTCGATATGGGTAAGCCAGTTAAGATTGTCGATTTAGCTGTAAATATGATCAAATTAGCGGGTTTAACACCTTATGTGGATGTCGATATTGTGTTTACAGGTTTAAGGYCAGGAGAGAAGCTGTATGAAGAGCTTTTGCTTATTGACGAAGAAATTATACCCACCCATCATCCAAAAATTAAAATATCGCAAAAAGTAGCTTACAATTATTTGTACGTTAATCAGATTATTAAAGATCTGATAGTGCTGAATAACGATGGCAACGATTTGAATATGGTGAAAAAAATGAAAGAAATTATACCCGATTACATCAGTAATAATTCAAGATTTGAAGAATTAGACCTGTTGGTTGCCAATTAATTACCGTAAAAATACCCTAATAAAATTATTTTACTTTTGTTCGTGAAATAATTATTAAATTGCATTAAATAGTAATAGTCGTCCCAGATTGTTGATCGAGTTTAAATGTTTTATTTTAAATTAAATTAACTGCTATGAGTTTAAATGTAGGCCAAGTTCTTGAGCGTGTTGTACGCAGAGATAGAATGGGGATAAGTGAATTATCCCGGAAATTAAATGTAAGTAGAAGAACTATTTACAATTGGTTTGATCAGAAAAGTCTAAACCCTGAAATTATTTGGAAAGTGGGTACCGTAATCGGTCACGATTTTTCTGTTGAGTTACCCGAAACTTTTGCTAAAAACAGTAACTATATCCACGAAGCTTTAGATGCACATACAGGGGATCAAACCAAAGGTGATGCGAATTCTGTATACTTCTGGATGAATAAATACATCAAGTTACTTGAAAAATACAACGAAATATTAAGCAATAACAACATAGATAAGAGTGTTTCTGAAACGGTTGCACATCATACTATGCCAAGAAATAACAATCGGTCTATTTCTTAAGCCATCGCTGGTATTTTAATTTATTTTAAACCCATATCTTCTTAGGGTTTACCATCCCCGGTGAACTCTCCCTTTTTTTTATAGTATCTCTCTAAATAATTCACCATAAGTACAATTATGGTGATGGATTTCTATTCACTAAAATTTCGAAATCATGAAAACAATTAACGCACTAACTCTACTGTTGCCATTGTTTGCTTTTCAAGGCGCCAAAGCACAATCGCAGGTTTATGGTGGTACCGGTATCCGGTATTCTGTTGGTATTGAAACAGGTTTGGCTACTGGCTATTTGGCCAAAAAGTACGAGGCACCGCTTGGCGTTTCCGTTCAGGCAGAATTTCCCATCACTGAAAGCATTTTATATGCCTCGGTAAATACCGGATTCAATAACATTTTTGTATCGGGCAACTACTCCCACCTGGTAGATGATTTACAGCTTGTACCAGTTAAAGCAGGCTTAAAATATTTCTACAGAAGTAATCTTTATCTGCAGTCGGAAATAGGTTTCTCCTTCCTTTTAAATAAAACAAATTGTGTTGAGGGCAAAAAAGCTGCGTTTGTATACGCGCCACAGGCAGGGATGATATTTTATCTGCACAACAATAATTATATCGATACAGGATTACGCTATGAAAGCAATGGCAAATTCTATCACTGCGACCATACGAACAACTTTGTAGGCTTCAGAATCGCCTGGGGCTTCAGTTTATAAAACGGGCATTCCTAAGTAATCATCTTTAATAAGCTTCATAAATGAAAGCAAGTATACAATACAATACGATGAACGGATTGTGGATCCTTTTTATTGATTGTAAATATGAGGATTCTCCGAAATACATTAGGATGATTACGAAAATTATAATCAAAATGTTATCAGGAACAGTCATTCCCGGCAATCGGCGAAGGGTTAGATCTGGCAGGCATTACCTGATCCA
>NZ_JBFTRT010000621.1:0-2818 GCF_056399685.1 Pedobacter sp. 01N416 | reverse complement strand
ATGTATTTCTGTGATGAAACTGGGGGAAGGATGGTAAGCGTCTACATTTCCCCGAAAATTATCTATTGCCATATTTTCCAGACTTTCTAAGCATGACCGTAAAATCTTATCTTCCGCTTTGCGCTTTGCTCGTTACAGTTTTGTTCACAAACCTAAAGACAAAAGCTGAGGTAAAACTTCCACAGCTAATCAGTAATCGRATGGTGCTACAACGAAATACAGATTTAAAGATCTGGGGTTGGGCCAATGCAAATGAGAAAGTTAAACTTTCTTTTAGCAATAGAAAGTTTGAGACAATTACAGGCAGCGATGGGAAGTGGTTGATTATGCTTCCCAAAATGAAAGCTGGAGGCCCGTATACCATGACTATTGAAGGACAGAATTTGATTACATTAACCGATATTTTAATTGGAGACGTATATTTTTGTGCCGGCCAATCTAACATGGTGTTAGCAATGGAAAGACTGAAAGAAAATTATCCAAACGAAGTTAAGAACGACAATTTTCCCCAGATCAGAAATTTCTTTGTACCCACAAAAGCTGATGTATCCAAAGAATCACTGGATCTGCCAAAAGGGGAGTGGAAGTTGGCATCAGGTAAAGAATTGCTTGAGTTTGGAGGAGTTRCTTACTTCTTCGCAAAAAAACTCTATCAAAAATACAAAATTCCCATTGGGATCATTAATTCCAGTGTTGGCGGAACACCAATAGAGGCCTGGATGAGCATGGATGCATTTAAGGATTTTCCTGCAGCYGAAGCCCAGATCAAAAACTTTCGGGATACTACCTATATGAACAGCCTAAAAAGACAGGGGCTACCAATACCAGTTAAAACCTTGCAATCATCTTATGTGCCAAAAATATGGCATAAGTTCTGGATGCCAGGTTATTGGGCAGATCAGGGCGTGAGAAACCTGAATGGCATCCTGTACTTTAAAAAGGAAATTGATGTTCCTGCGGGGATGACAGGCGTGCAGGCAAAACTTTTTATGGGGCGTATTATCGATGCAGATTCCACTTTCGTAAATGGCGTTTTTGTAGGCAATATCACTTATCAGTATCCTCCAAGAAGATACAATGTGCCAGCCAACCTGTTAAAACCAGGTAAAAACACCATTTTAGTAAAAGTTACAAATACAACGGGCAAAGGTGGCTTTGTGCCTGACAAAAATTATTCGTTACAGGCCAACGGACAAGCAATTGACTTAAGGGGCGAATGGGATTACCAGGTGGACCAAGTATTTCCTAAACCAAGCTATTCCCAGCCAGGGCAACAAATTATCCAACCAATTGTGGCGCAAAGTTCTCCTACGGGACTTTACAATACCATGGTTGCACCTGCAATCAATTATAGTATAAGTGGCTTTTTATGGTACCAAGGTGAAACAAATGCAGGCAAGCCAAGAGAATATGCCAAACTGCTACCTGCACTAATTAACGATTGGAGAAATAAATGGGGCTTAGGCAATCTTCCATTTTTATTTGCACAACTACCCAATTATATGGAGGTTGATTATGTTCCCGTTGAGAGCGACTGGGCACAATTGCGGCAGAGCCAGCTCCAAACCTTAAAAGTACCAAATACAGGAATGTCTGTTGGGCTCGGTGCCGGCGAATGGAATGATATTCATCCCCTGAACAAAAAAACAATTGGCGAGCGTTTGGCTTTATGGGCCGAAAAGCTGATTTATGGTGAAAAAAACATCGTTTACTCAGGTCCAATCTACAGATCAGCAACAGTGCAAGGCAATAAGGTGATTTTGAATTTTGATTATGTGGGAAGTGGACTAACTGCAAAAGGTGAGCCCGAACTTTATCATTTTGCCATTGCAGGTGCCGATAAAAAATATGTTTGGGCCAAGGCTAAAATTGAAGGCAACACCGTAATTGTTTGGAACGATAGCATTTCCAATCCTGTTGCTGTTCGATACGCCTGGGCGGATAATCCCGACGGTGCAAATTTGTATAATGCAGAAGGCTTGCCGGCATCTCCGTTCGAGGCTGAAATAAAATAGTTTAAATTAGGGGTGTTAACTATATTTACGCACAAAGCAAATATAAATCCAAAGTGTACCAAAGGCGAGCCAAGCAAGCCCTGCACTAGTACAATCACAATCCAGATCGCTAAAGCGTGAATCTATTGTTATGATGTTAAAACGAGTATCAGGTATAAGCGCAATGTCACTTCTAGGGATATTGTTATTGACGTACACTATTGTAAAGGGGCAAAATAACCCCAATTTCATTACCCTTAATACTAAAAATGGTCTTTCTTCTAATACTGTAAATACAATCCTGCAAGATCATAATGGCCTTGTATGGTTTGGTACCAG
This sequence comes from Pedobacter sp. 01N416, assembly GCF_056399685.1. NCBI lineage: Bacteria > Pseudomonadati > Bacteroidota > Sphingobacteriia > Sphingobacteriales > Sphingobacteriaceae > Pedobacter > Pedobacter sp. 01N416. The sequence goes on along the minus strand of NZ_JBFTRT010000621.1, from coordinate 485 downwards.
CGATGGGCTGAATAAGTTTGATGGTACCAATTTTACCGTTTATACCACTAAAAGTGGCGATAGTACGAGCATTCCGTCTAACAATATCTCGGCACTTTTAGAAGACCGGAATGGAAGACTTTGGGTGGGTACAAACGGAGGGGGCTTGGCTTACTATGACGCTAAGAAAAATACATTTAAATCATTTGTAGGTGAAGGTATCCCGAATCGTAACGTCCCCTTTAATGTATTAACACTCTATGAAGATAGAACCGGAAATATTTGGGTAGGTACTTTTGGAGGCTATCGGGTGATCAATACCAAAACTTTTAAGGTAAAAAATGTAGGTATCGGTGCATTGATGGGCAACGGTTCCAGTGTGCTTTCTTTTCTTCAAGGTAGTGGCAATAAGATATGGATCGGCACCAATTTAGGGCTTTTGGCACTTAATTTAACCAATGGTGCCACCGAAAAGTTTATCCATCATCCCAATGACCCTTCGGGCC
>NZ_JBFTRT010000620.1:0-3777 GCF_056399685.1 Pedobacter sp. 01N416 | reverse complement strand
GCCGTGCTCTCCGAAGAGCGGTATCCGGATTCGGCTGCTACTATAGAAGAGAGCGTTCTTAGCTTTATACCTAAAGAAGATTTTCTTCAGGTGCTGAACAATTCGCCCTTACTTACCTCACGTATGTTAAAGGCACTAAGCCATGAATATACAGTATTGGCGAACAGTATTTCTGTTTTTTCGCAGCGTTCGGCCATAGAACGGCTTGCCATAGCGCTCATTTTTCTCAGAGAAAAGTATAAACACGACCTTAACACCGATGGAGAGATTCTGATCAATATCTCAAGACATGACCTGGCTAACCTTGCCGGGCTGGCGAAGGAGAATGTGATCCGGCTCCTTAAAGAGTTAAAGTCGGAAGATATCCTTTATACAGATGGCAGGAAAATCTGGATTAAGAACATTGAAAAACTGATTGCCCGATCCAACTATCGTTAGCATGATTTATCATTCATTGGAATTATGTCATGCCAACCGGGATTTTGATCACCTATAATAATGCTTTTTCATCATCGTCATCTTTGGTTTTTCGGTAGATATTTATCATTAACCCCTGAGATATTGTTAATTCTTAATCCGGATGCGAAATTGTTTTCTCCGACAGGCATAATTTTTAACGCTAGTACTTTATAAAGGGTGATGCAGCTTGCATTCAGCCCACCATCAAATTTCATCAGCCAGGAGATGAGCTCTTTGGTAATTATGTTGAAGTTGAAAAAGGTTTTGATTATTCGGAACAATGTGGTTTATTAATTAAATTGAGGGTTGGTGATTTTGATTATCTTCAATTCTATCAGATAATTCAGCGATTGCACTCATTTGAGCTATAAAATCGGTCGACAACAATACAATGTGCAACCCGTCTTAAGAAAGGTGCCTTAGGAATCTCCTATGGCACTTTCTTTTTTTATTAAAATTTATATTTTTTGATAATTCCTCTCAATCCGTGTTTTGAGGCTGATTTCTGGTGTTCGATGTACCATTGGGGTTTAACTTTTTTAAACTCAGGTATTTTCAAATATCTAATATTTATATCTTTATGTTATTGTAATAGTTCGACAGTTATTCTGCTAATTTTGATATATTCCAAAATGCAGATTAACGCCCCATTGTGGTGGATAACCCGCACTAATAAAAGCAATTTTTCTCCCCTAGATCTTCCCATTTACCAGATGCAGCTTTAATTTGCAATTTGAAACCTTTTTTAACATTTTGATCTTTTAAACAATAAATTGTGAGGGGATGATATCCCTCGTCAAGTGTGACAGCCCTTTGAACAACTTCCCCGGTTTTATAATCAAAATCAGCATCGAGCAAATTAAATTCATGAAGCTTGACAAATGCACTGTTATCTGAAATAAGTTTAAAAGTATATAATCCTCTTTTTGGAATTTTGATAAAGGTTTTATACATAATCATCCCTTTGGCCGTTTTAATTGGAAGAGGTGATTTGGTGCGGCCCGATTGATCAGCGCTTTGAGGATTTAAAGATGGTATAAATTGAAAATCTCCTTTAAAAAATGACCATTTCAGACCTTTTTCTGCATTTTTAGGAATATCTATACCAGGTACCGGTGTATCATCATAGGGACGGGATGCATCTGAATCTGAAATTCTTAACTGTAATACCTTAGCTTTCATGGTTGCTTGCAGTTTTTCGAAGCCCTTCTTACCAGCAAGGTTATTTTTTTCCTTTGGATCTTTTACTACATTATAAATTTCAAACTTATCATCAGCCGATTTGATGTCATACCGTACCCCTACAAAATCTCCCATTCTGATGAGCTGCATCTGATTACGTTTTCTGCCTGCGTGCCCAGGTTCGAATTGATCGAAGCTCGGTGTATTACCAGCCTCAAAATATTCACTGTATACTAAAGCTTTATCCTGCTTTCCGATATTGGTCAATGAAGGGAGTAGAGACACACCAGTTGTTCTTACGGGTGCAAAGGTTTTAGCGGCTCCTGCAAAAGTTGGCAACCAGTCCGAGAGCATTGAAGGAGTGTTTACAACTTGGCCAGCAGGAATGCGCTTTGGCCAAACCACTAAGGCGGGCATACGTACGCCACCTTCCCAACAATCACGTTTTATTCCATCAAAGGGACCATAGCTACTGAAAAAAGTTGGTTTAACAGGTACAAAAGACTTGGGTAGATAAGATTCTATCGATGGACCGTTGTCAGAGGTGAAAACAACAAGTGTATTGTCATCGATTTTTAAATCTGATAGTAGCTCTCTGATATCGCCAACGGCATCATCCAGACGCCTTACCGCTGTTGCATATCTTTTATAGGTATCTGGCCATGGAACCTTCGGGGTATTTGGGTCTTTATCATCATCGTAAGTAGCCTCTGCATAATCAGGATGGACATAACTATCAACATCTCCAGAGGCGGTATTGATCATTTTTTCCTTTTGACCGGTCCATTGCAGCCCTCCCTTTAGCCCACCGCCTGTTGGGTACGCTTGTGTTGGCAGCTCGAGTACTGCATGTGGTGCATCGTAAGCCAGATACATAAAAAAAGGTTTTTTGTCCTGGTTCTTCTGCTCAAAATTTATAATGAAATCCTTTGCTTTTGCAGTCCATAAATCAGTGGTATAACACTTTTGTAATCCTTCGGAAACTTCTTTATAGTTGGCCCAAATTTCTTTTTTGCCCCTATATACACCCTCCACAGGATAGTGCTCATGTCTGGCAACAGTGGTATAGCCTGCATTTTTTAATACCGTGGCTATGGTGTGGTTATTTTCCAATGCTTTATCGAACTGATTATCCCGTATGATGGCATTTCCCTGGTTTACTCCGGTCATTAGAGATGCCCTTGATGGCGCACATACAGGGGCATTGGCATAATGCTGGGTTAATATGGCTCCTGATTTTGCCATTTCATCTAAATGAGGGGACATTAAAGCAGGAAGGCTTTTACTCCTTTGATTCTGAAACAGAATACCAAGATCGCCATAACCAAGGTCATCCACTAAAATGTAAATGATGTTTGGTTTTTGCTGAGCATATACATTAACATTGAATGAGAAAAAAGAAATAATGAGGAAACTAAGGATCAGCGTTTTGTTTTTACGGTTTTTCATATTTAAAAATAAAGGAACGAAAATAAAAAAAACAATAAATGATATATGAAGAAAATTACCGCCCTAAATTTTGACGGGGCGGTAATTACTGATCGTTGAATTATTTCCATCCGGGATTTTGCACGATTTTTGGATTGAGTACAATTTGGTTCGATGGAACCGGGTACAGGTAATAATATTCTGGAAAGGGGCTGGGAGGTATTCCCAGATACGAAATATAACCGGCAGTTGCTCCGTTCTGAATCGGAATGATACTATTTGCAGGTACGTCTGTTCCCTTTGTAATGTACCGTCCGAGTTTTTCTTTAAGCGCATAATCCATTTTCTTCCATCTGCGCAGATCATCAAACCTGAATCCTTCACCAATTAATTCGATCGCTCTTTCTCTCCTTATCTCCCAGAGAATGGGATTGATGCTCTGGTCTCTGTTTGGATCGTTGGTGATCGAGCTTAAATTTAATGGTGCAACCGCACCTCTTGCCCTGAGTTTATTGATGGTCGCATCTGCCGTTGACTGCGTAAAAGTTCCCAGTTCATACATAGCCTCAGCGTGGTTTGCCAATATCTCGCCCATTCTGAACAGTGGGCAATCGCTTATGTCCTGTCCCTGCGCATCCTGTACCTGTTGGTTGTAATATTTATAAAACCTGTAACCTGTATAGGTCACATTGTAGGGCTGACCATTTG
>NZ_JBFTRT010000619.1:0-4522 GCF_056399685.1 Pedobacter sp. 01N416 | reverse complement strand
TGCCTACCCAGGGCGTTAATAACGGCATTAAAGTGCGTTATGCCATTTCGGTAAATAACGACAAACCGCAGGTAATTAACATTTCTCCGGCTTCAGAAAATAATATCTGGAAACAGAATGTATTACAGGGTTACGCTTCGGGCATAACCAAACACGAGATTAATAAAACAGGTAAATCGACTGTGAAAATTTATATGCTCGATCCGGGCTTAGTAGTTAACCAGTTGGAAATACAATAAATATGATGAAGAAACTTTTAGCTTTTGTCCTATCCTTAGTTTTTATACTTGCCATCGCCAGGGCACAAAACATTGGCGATTATAAATCTGGTTTTAAGAAAACGGGCAATACCATTTCATTTTTAACCACAAAGGGAGAAGTGAAATTGGAGTTCTGTACACCAGAAATCTTCAGGATCAGAACCAGTTGGAACGGTAAGTTCGAAGCCAACGAAAACCTGATGGTGATTAATTACAACTGGGCTAATGTAGTGGTTAAAGTTTCAGATAAAAAAGATCATTTCTTGCTTGCCACCTCAAAATTGGTGATTAAATTATACAAAGCGCCTTTCAGGATTGATGTTTTTGACGTCAAAGGTAAATTGCTGAGCAGCGAAGTCAATGGATCAGTAAATAAAGAAAATACGCAGGTTGGGGTAACTAAAAAGCTGCAGGCCGACGAGCATTTCTTTGGTTTTGGCGAGCGCATGGATTTTATGGATCGCCGCTTTAAAAAAGTAATGTTAAATGTTGGGCGTGGAAAAGGTTTGCCGCATGCCATTGGTGCTTATAATATACTGGAAGCCAATTATTGTCCGGTTCCGTTTTTTATGAGTACAAAAGGTTATGGTATTTTTCTGCATAATTCTTTTGCTACCGAATGGGATATGGGCGCTTCTAAAAAAGATCAGTACAGTTTTAAAGCCGCTGATGGAGAATTGGATTATTATTTCATGTACGGGCCAACTTTTCCAGCTATTTTAGATCATTATACCAGTATTACAGGCAAATCGCCGATGTTGCCACAGTTTGCTTTAGGCTTACATGCAGGTACGTACAGTGGTGGTACATGGGGCCATGAGGCACAAACTTCAGATCATTATGTGGTTGAGCTGGCAAAAAAATACCGGTCGTTAGGTATTCCGGTTGATCTGCTTTGGTTAGATTCTACCTGGCGTTTATTTGGTGAAAATGGAGGTAAAGGTGCAACTTCTTTCGAATGGAGAGAAACCTTTAAAGATCCAAAATCAATGTTCGATAGCCTTTATGCCCTGAACTATAAAATGGTTGGATTGCACCTGCGTCCACGGTTTGATAATGCCAAAAAGTTAAACCTGTTAGATCAGGCCAGAGCGCAGGGTTATACTTATCCCGAAAATGGTAAACCCGGCGAATTTGTAAACTTTTTCGATGAGAAGGCTACGCAATGGTGGTGGGATAATGGCGTGATGCGGGTAGCAAAATTGGGGGCAAAATTTCTGAAAACTGATGAAGGAAGTGCGTTTGGATCATTGGCAAATGAGAGTGAAAAAGTTGGTCCGACAGGAAAAGATGCAGAACGTTTGCACAATCTTTTTCCAATAGCCTATGCCAAAGCACCGTTTTTGGAGTTCGAAAAGTTTAATGGTTTTAGGGGATTAAATCAAACCCGGGAAGGTTATTCGGGCATTCAACGTTATCCATATATTTTTGCACAGTATATGTTTGGCGACAATTTAATGGTTGCCCCGGTAACCACCAAAGGCGCCATTACCCGTTCGGTTTATTTACCGGAAGGTACCTGGTTTAACTACTGGACAAACGAAAAATACGAAGGCAAAAGTTATCACCATGTGGTAGCACCTTTAGATACCATTCCTTTGTTTGTAAAGGCGGGAAGCATTATTCCGATGCAGCCAGAAATGGCCTACAGTGGCGAAAAACCAGTTGATGTGATTACCCTGGATGTTTTTCCTTATGGAGCATCTAAATATGATATGTACGAAGACGACAATTTAAGCGCTGCATACAAAACAGGGAACTTTGCATTAACCAAGATTACTTCCTCATTAACAGCATCGGATTTAACGCTGAAAGTGGCTAAACCAACAGGTAGTTTTAAGCCAACTAAACATAAATATCTGGCTAAAATACATTGGATAGTAAAGGCAGATCCCAGTGTTGTTTCAGAAAATGGTACTAAATTAAAAGTTTTAAAAACACCAGATCAATTGGATAAAACTGAAGGCTGGTTTTATGATATAAAAAATAAGATACTTTGGATCAAATCAACTGGAGATAATAGTGCTGATTTGAGCTTTGTAGTGAATTAATGGATGGTTCGTGGAGACACGAACCACGGAGATTTGTCATTCTGAACGCAGTGAAGAATCTAAGAAATAGAACACAGGTTTAGCTAAAAAACTGAACCAGAATGTAAATGAAGAACTCAGTTTAAGTGCTTATCGGTTCGGGATTCTTCACTGCGTTCAGAATGACAGTACTAATAGTTGAAATCCTTAAAAAAATAAAATTGAAAACATGAAAATTGCATTCAAAATGAAACTTAAACCAGGTTTTGAAACAGAATATAAAAAGCGCCATGATGAGATCTGGCCAGAGTTATCTACTTTATTAAAGGAAAATGGGATCAGCGATTATTCTATCTTTTTAGATGAAGAAACCAATACACTTTTTGCGGTGCAACAACAAAACGGAAATTCCTCGCAAGATTTAGGCAGTACCCAGATTGTGCAAAAATGGTGGGCATACATGGCCGATATTATGGAAACCAATGCCGATAATTCTCCAAAAACATTCCCTTTAGAAATGGTATTCCATTTAGATTAAATTTATGCAATTACAACGATTCTTTTCTGTTCTGCTACTTAGTGCATTAATTTTTAGTTTGGCTAAAGCACAAAAGCCTGTAAAAAATACCAGCAGTTGGCCTGTTATTGAAAAGCAGATGAAACCCTGGACACGTTGGTGGTGGATGGGAAATGCTGTAGACGAACAGAATTTGAACCTGGTTTTAAAGAAATACGCAGATGCTGGTCTTGGCGGTGTAGAAATTACACCAATTTATGGCGCCAAGGGTTTTGAAAAGCAATATTTACAGTTTTTATCGCCAGAGTGGGTGAATATATTGCACCATACGGTTAATAAAGCCAATACTTTAGGCTTGGGTGTTGATATGAACACCGGTACGGGCTGGCCATTTGGCGGTCCGCAGATTAAGCCCGAAAACGCTGCTACCAAACTGATTACCCAACAATATAAACTCAAGGGGGGAGAGAAGTTAACAGAAACCATTAAAGTTAAAGAAGCGAAACAGGATTTCGCGCAGTTACAGGCTTTGACGGCTTACGGTAATAATGGTGAGGTGCTCAACCTGCTTTCTAAAGTTCAGGCAGATGGAACTTTAAATTGGTCGCCTGGTAGTGGGAGTTGGGATATTTATGCTGCTTTTGCAGGTAAAACCAGCCAAATGGTTAAACGTGCAGCACCTGGAGGTGAAGGTTTTACTTTAGATCACCTCGATAAAAATGCAGTTGATGTTTACCTGAAAAGATTTTCGGATGCTTTTGGAGATAAACCACAAGGTATTCGGTCGTTTTTTAACGATAGTTATGAAGTTTATGGTGCAACATGGACACCAACTTTCTTTCAGGAATTTAAGAAAAACAGGGGCTACGATCTGTCCTCTCATATTAAAGAATTAACCAGTAAAGATTCTACAAATGCAAATATTGCCCGTTTAAAATCTGATTATCGCGAAACTATGGATGAACTTTTGCTCCATAATTTTACGCAAAACTGGACCAATTGGGCGCATCAGCTTAAATCGGCAACCAAAAACCAGTCGCATGGTTCGCCGGGCAATCTGCTCGATCTTTATGGAGCGGTTGATATTCCTGAAACGGAAACCTTTGGTTCAAGTTACTTCCCGATTCCAGGTCTTAGGCGTGATGCTGGGGATATCCGCAACGTAGATCCTGATCCGATAATGAGCAAATTTGCATCATCTGCGGCACATACAGGCGGTAAAAAACTGGCATCTTCTGAAACGTTTACCTGGCTAACCGAGCATTTTAAAACTTCATTTTCGCAATGTAAACCAGAAGCAGAACAATTGTTCCTGGCAGGAATCAATCATATTTTTTATCATGGAACCACCAATTCGCCGGCAAATGTTTCCTGGCCGGGATGGCTGTTTTATGCCTCGGTAGAAATGAATCCGAACAACAGTTTATGGCCACAGGCACAAGGATTAAACAATTATATAGCCCGTTGTCAGTCCATTCTTCAATCGGGAACTCCTGACAACGAACTTTTGATCTATTGGCCAATTTATGATGTATGGAACAAGGCTAAAGGTTTAGATATGGCCTTAAAAGTACATGATGTTGATGAATGGTTACACCCAACGGCTTTTTATAAACTATCAAAAGAACTTTCTAAATCGGGTTATTCTTTTGATTTTGCATCTGATCGACTGTTAAAGCAATCAACGGTTAACAAAGCATTGATCAGTACCAACG
>NZ_JBFTRT010000618.1:0-3615 GCF_056399685.1 Pedobacter sp. 01N416 | reverse complement strand
GTGATCGATATGCTTGAGTTGATTAAAGCTGATGGAGGTGATACAGAGAAGTGGATTGCAAAAGCGAAAGACAAAAACGATCCATTCCGTATGATGGGCTTTGGGCACAGGGTTTACAAAAACTTCGATCCAAGAGCTAAAATCATTAAAAAAGCTTGTGATGATATTCTGGAAAATCTAGGTATTGATGATCCGATTTTAGAAATTGTTAAGAAATTAGAAGAAGCGGCTTTAACTGATCAATACTTCATAGACCGTAAGTTATATCCAAATGTAGATTTCTATTCAGGTATTATTTACCGCGCACTAGGCTTCCCATCTGAAATGTTTACCGTTCTATTTGCTTTAGGCCGTTTACCAGGATGGATTGCACAATGGAAAGAAATGCACGAAAACAAGGAACCGATAGGTCGTCCACGTCAGATTTATGTAGGTGAAACAGATAGAGAATTTGTTGAGCTTAAGGATAGAAAATAATTTCATTAAGCATAAAAAAACCACTCGATAATATCGGGTGGTTTTTTATTTGGGGTATTCCCTTAACAGTCGTCACCCTGAATTCATTTCAGGGTCTATCTCTAACAAGAAAGATGCTGAAACAAGTTCAGCATGACGTTGCACTCTAAGTAGCTACGTAATAGATCAGATTTACCATTACCACTTCAGATACACTAAATGCTATCCAATACATCACAAAAATCCAGAACATTTTAAAAACTATACTCCAGGGTTTTCTTTGATAAAATACTTTTAAGGCGCTGTACAGCTCTAGTGTTTCTTGAATTACTTCAGATTTTTCACCAATATTGATCGCTCTTTTTTTGATCATCCGCTCATACCAATTGTCTTGCTCGGTGGGTGGCAATTTCTTTTGCCTTCCTAAATAGGCTGCATAAGTGCTATCGTTTCTTTCGATATGGATATCGTTATAATCTTCGATCATGTCGGCAATGGAATCAGACGCTAGTTTAGCGTTTTCAGTTCTAAGCCTGTTCAGTTCCTTTTCCTGATCAGCAAAACCAAGTTTTATAAATTCTTTTTTCTTGATTGCTTTATTAATCGATGTTGTTGCCTTATTTGCAATGTTTTTAGGTATTCCCGAAAGCTTCAGTGCCTTATTTACACTGTCGGTAACACTTTCATCTCTTCGCTTTTCGGTTTTAGTTGAGTCATGAGCATCTTTTTTACATGTTTTGGTGAATACACAACCAAAAAATATACTATAGATACGAAGATATACATACTCACCGGATTAATATACCTGGCTCTTTTACCAGCTAAATAATCGAGTGTAACCTGCCCGGGCTTTGTTAAAAGTGGAGAGAGGGTTTGAAAGAATTTATTGTCGAAATGAAAGTAATGCGCTATACTATGACTAATAAAGGCCCAGAAACTTTCTTTTAACTCTAAATTTGGTTGACCGCAATCGCTACAATAATGTTTTTCTACATGAGCGCCACAGTTTAGGCAATTGTGTTCTTTTCTATACTTACCAGCTGACATGGGATAAATCGAAATTATAAATGGTTAATGGCCTCTACTTCTGCTCGTGTATGTTTGTGTTTAAATATGACTACAAAAACTATGGCAATAACCAGAACATAAATGGTGAAAGATAACCAGATGTTGTGCCAGTCTTTCACATCTAATGCCCTGCTTAAATTTCCATTTTCTAATACACTGATTCCTTTATTTTTCAAAAATTGAAGGAGATGTTTATTGTCTGCTTCGCTCTTTACATATTTAGATAATGAATCAATACTGCTATAATAGGTAGTAAAATATTTATTGATCATCCAACCTGACACTAAACTTCCAAACACAGCTCCAAAACCGTTAGTCATCATCATAAATAAACCTTGAGCAGATGAACGTGTTTTTGGTGTGGTTGATGTTTCTACGAACAGTGATCCGGAAATATTAAAGAAATCGAATGCCATACCGTATACAATACAAGAAGTAATGATCATCCATAAATTAGTAGAAGGATCGCCAAAGGCAAATAACCCGAAACGTAATACCCAGGCAAACATGGCAATTGCAATTACCCATTTAATCCCAAATCTTTTCAAAAAGAATGGAATAGCAAGAATAAACAGTGTTTCTGATATTTGAGAGATGGATAAAATGATCGTGGAATAGCGGATTACAAAAGATTCTGCAAATACAGGGAATAATTTAAATTCATCCAGAAAAACATCACCATAAGCATTGGTTAATTGCAATGCAGCCCCTAAAAACATAGAGAAGATGAAAAACAAGGCCATTTTATAATCAGCAAACAGCTTGAATGATTCTAACCCTAGTTTCTGTGCGAATGTTTTTTTCTCACTAATTAAATTTAAAGGTTTACAGGCAGGTAAAGTGAAAGAGTATATGCCTAAAAATAAGGCACTTATACCAGCAATGTAAAATTGATTTGCACTTGCTTTATTCCCGGTTAAATTGGTAAGCCACATGGCGGCAATAAAACCAACTGTTCCCCAAACACGGATGGGCGGAAAGTTTTTTACAACATCGAAGTTGCCGTTTTTTAATGTTGTGTAGCTAATTGAGTTACTTAATGCAATGGTTGGCATATAAAAACACATAGACACCAATATAACCCAAAAGAAAGTGTGCGGATCTTCTACTTGAGGCAGATAGAACATGGTGGCTGCGTAAAGGATATGTAAAATAGCATATAACTTTTCTGCATTGATCCATTTATCTGCAAGAATGCCTGTTATGGTTGGCATAAATAGCGATGCAATGCCCATTGTAGAGAAAATTACCCCAAAATCTGCACCGTCCCATTGTTTGGTTCCGAACCAATAATTTGCAATCGTAATTAACCAGGCAGCCCATACAAAGAATTGCATGAAACTCATTATAGTTAAGCGAAACTTAACGTTCATAATAATAGTTTAGTTTGATTATTGAAAGTAAAAGCTGAATATAGAACTATTTTGAATGATAATTCAAAATGAACCTAAATTATTTTAAACAATTTGGCTCATTTTAGAATTTAGCTTTTTATAAAGGGAATTTGAGAAAAAATTTAGACATTTTTTTTAGTGCAGAAACATTTTTTATGATACAATACTATGATGTTCCGCGTTTATTCAATTCATCTCTTAATCTTGCGGCCTTTTCATAGGCTTCTTCGGCAATGGCTTCCTGTAATTTTTGCTGAAGTTCTTCTAATGTTAAATCACCAAAACCTTGTTGCTGGGTTGAGGTAGGCAAGCTATCCGCTTCGGGCTCTTTTGCAATAGAATCCATATTTTCGAGAAAAAGAAAATCATTCCCTTCTATTACGATTCCGGCAGAAGCCAAAATAAATTCGTAGGTATAAATCATGGCGTTAAAGCGAACGGCCAAAGCGATGGCATCAGATGTTCTGGCATCAACTTCATGTGTATTTTTACCATCACTGCAGATCAACTTTGCGTAAAAAACACCATCAACCAAATTGTAGATGATAATTTCCTGGATATTGATATGAAAAGTATCAGCCATCGATTTGAATAAATCATGTGTTAATGGCCTACTAGGAGTCATTTTCTCAATTTCTATAGCAATGGCCTGTGCTTCAAATGCACCAATAATTATCGGTAAGCGGCGGCGTCCATT
>NZ_JBFTRT010000617.1:0-2870 GCF_056399685.1 Pedobacter sp. 01N416 | reverse complement strand
CAGATGGACAGGCACTGGAAAAGGCTCACTGGAATGAATTTCCAATAACATTTTTATACAAGGGGACATTAAAGACAAAACTTGAAAGTAAACTTGAGCCAGGAAAATCTATTTTGCTATTACATTTTGAAGGGGGAATGTTGCCACAATTTATAGAGACCAATCAAGAAGACTTTGATCTACGTACAATGGTGATTGGGGAGTCAACATTAATGGGGATACCCGCAGGACATATCTATAATCTCTACAAGCTGTTTCCGGAATTCCATGAGATAACCGAAAAAATAAGTTTGGAGAACTTTAATAGACTCTTCCACCTTGCCTTTGACATTAAAAATCTTAAGGCAGAGGATCGTCTTGCTTCCCTGTTGGAAATCCACCCCAATGTCTTTCAGCTGGCTTCCTCTGTCGACATTGCCGACGCTACGGGGATGCATGCACACACACTAAGTACACTTAAAAGTAAATATCTAAGTAGCAGGAAAAGTTAAATGTCCGCTTTGAGAACTCAAAATTAAGACTTTTACGAATTTTCATCCTGAAGCGGAACCTCAGAAGAAGAGACATGTGATCAATTTTGTGAAAGCAATCTCAGAAGCATGAAAGACCGGTTTTTAATTTTCTCAGTGAGCGCATTGATAATCCTTTGGGTTTACACCGCAGGATCCAAGATTGTTGAATTCCAGGAGTTCAGGCACCAGCTAAAGCTGCAGCATTTCAACAATGTTTTTATGTCTTTACTATCGTTTATACTACCACTTTCAGAAGCACTTACAGCATTTCTTTTATCCCGTCCGGCGAGCAGAATGTCCGGCCTGTACTCGTCATTCCTCCTTTTAGCAGTCTTTACCATTTACATCTTGCTTATACTGCTTGGATTTTTTGACAAAATACCATGTAGTTGCGGAGGCGTGCTTAAAGAAATGAGCTGGAAGACACATCTGCTGTTCAACACTTCATTTTTATCATTGAACCTTTGGGCTATCTATTATATCAAACAAAGAGAAAGGAGGTCAGGAAAATAACGATGCAAAACTGAACGGTGGGTCTAGCAGCTTTTCCCACTGACCGTAAACTAATCACCGGTGTAAAAAACACCATTACCTAAACTTTTTCGCTTGCTTTTTCAATGCAAAAAGCATCCATAAACATGAAAAATTTAAAAAAAATCAGTTTTGGCGTATTCGCCTTCATTTTTGGGTTAACATTGATCTTGACCCAATCAGCATTTAAATTTGCAAAAACAGGTACCTTGAACAGAGCACCTGTTACTTTTTATTATCATGGTCCTGATTATTCGGAAGGGGAAGTAACCGATGAATCAAACTGGACCTCGGAAGAACCACAAGAAAGCTGTGATAACGAAGATCAGGCACCTTGTACGATAACCGTTGATGATAGCTACGTTGATGGGTCAGGAAACCTGGAAACCAGTGCAGATTTAAGGGCTGACCTGAACACTGCTACTTCAAGTTATTATATTTCAGGTTCAGACGATAACCTGATGACTATAGTTAACAAAACAAGATAGTATCAGATTCAAAGGCAGGGCCATCCGGCCCTGCACTTTGATCTTAACTAAACCTAAATTTCTTTTAATTTTGGGCTATCCCCGTTTCTTCAATAATATCCGTTGGCAAGGGAAGTGCGTAATATGATGAGTTGGGCGGAAGGAAATATTTCGTTGCTCCAATATTCCTTTCCAAGGTGATTCCACCTCCCTCGAGATTATACCGCTTAAGGTCCGGCCATCTGAGGTTACGCATCAACAGCTCCTTGCGCCGTTCCAGCCTGATTTTCCTAAGTGCATCGGCTTTGTCCAGTGCAATCAGGGGAACATAGGAAACTGTATTTTTCCACCTTTTCTTGAGCAGGAAATTAAGGTCTGACATTGCTCCTTCCAGATCGCCCTCCATCGCCCGACATTCTGATCTGGTTAGATAAAGCTCATCAGTAGCAATACCACTAAATAATGTGGAGGCACTGGAACTATAACTTCCCTTAAACTGCTGAAAGGAAGCATTAATTTTGAAAAACGCCCTGCGACGGAGATCATTTACATTATATGAAGCATAAAGATTCGTGTCAATCCTTGAAAGACTTGGCGTATGCAGGCCAAATCCGGTGCCCATCTCCGTATAAAAAATTGTTTCCTTATTAAACTTCCTGAATGTAACAGCAAGATCAAGCCCGAGCACATCTGTATCATTATTATAATCCATCAGATCTGCCTTAATTTTAAGGCATTTATCTGCATAATTTAAAGCAGCGCTATAATTACGCATGTAAAGATAGATTCTAGAAAGCTGTGCGTAAGCTGCTGCCTTTGAGGGCCTGACTGCAGACACCGGTGTTTCCGGTAATAAGGATGCGGCTTCCGTAGCATCTGCAAGGGCCCGCTGTAAACATTCTGAAACTGTGGACCGCACAGACCTGACATTGAAATCAGAAGTCATGCGCAGCACAATACCTGGATCACCATTCGAGGTTGACGCATTATAACCATGGCCAAACTGTATGGTGAGCAGAAACAAATAAAAACTCCTAAAAAACAGAGCTGAACCCTTTGCATTGTCCCATCCTTTTGCATTTCCCTCGTCTCTTGAAAGTTCATCAAGCAGTTCAAGACAAAAATTGGCATTGTATATCGGGAGATAGGCATTTGACCAGTCGTTCGGATACCTGTAATCAACTTTTTTCCATGCGTAAATATCGCGGGCAACCTCTGAATAAGAATTTAAATTGCTTGTCGGTATATAAATATCATCCGCCGAAGCCTCGCCAAATGAAGGGGTTTTTCCGATATTCATCTGCCCTGCATCGTCCAATATACCCTGAATATCGCTAAGGGTTTTGGGTACCAACAACTT
>NZ_JBFTRT010000616.1:0-2879 GCF_056399685.1 Pedobacter sp. 01N416 | reverse complement strand
ATAAAAAGGATGCCCATCAATAGTAATCGTTGCATCTGGAATCAAATCGTTATAGCCAACCTCTGCAACCGGATCGCAATAATCAAGCATTCCCAAATAAGGCACATGTATCCTGTTGTTATCCAAAATAATCTGCTTTGCAAGTAAATGCAGCTCCGTTTCCGGCATCGGATTACAGTTTCCCTTGTTACTATGCCTAAAATGTTTCCGCCGAACAGTATTAAGAACCGCTTCAAGCCTGCCACTACAATTGTAGCAGACACAATTGCATTTTAATCCGGTCTGAGTAACCTTGGAAATCGGCACAATTTCGCTTGTGTCCCTCTCTATCCCAACAATTGGCTGAACGTTCATAAATCCGAAAACTAATTAATTATCCCTTTGAGATGTAAAAATTAAATCTATTCTTTGGAGTTTATCTCATCGTTGGCAATATCCATTAAATAGTTAAGAAAAATTGTTGTACTTGACTGAAAATCAATTTCATTGATTTTATTTCCATCAAAATCTGATGTTGAAGCAAACAGGTAAACCCTACTTATGTAACATATGCAGAATTTTGCGAACAACGAGTCTATTGAAGTTCATTATATTCCTCAATCGCATTTCCTATGTCTGCTCCAGAAATTTTATTACCAACATTCTGCTCCTCAAGCTGTATAATAAAATAATATAAATTGCTCCAATTCTTAATATCTTTGTTCTTTTGATTGATCAAATCAGTAATTTTTGCGCTGACTGCTTTATAATTGTCCTCCGACATACTAGCTACACTCTTTAGTGCTTCCAGCACCTTTGATTCAAGATTATTGAAAATATCGCCTTGATACTTGGATTTTTTGGCCATCTCCAAAAGTATCATTAGCCGATCAAGGCTTTTAATATCCTGAATGAACGCAAAACCAAAAAGGTTTCTTCTATAGTCGAATGCCTCTTCTGCCTGCTCTTGCAACTCTTTGAAAAGAAAATCAAACCCCTTCGAATCCCCGTTCTTCAAAAGGTAATTGGCAGCGGTTAACCGCTCCTCGTAAACGATTTCATCATTATTTAAATCGCTAAGTAAAATTTCGTTTAGAACAATTGAATTCACCGGGACGGTTGACAGAATATCAATACCTTTGAACCTTAGTGACCGGCTGTAAACATTTGTAATGAAAATTTCCAATCGTTCCGGCTCTCCAGTTAATTCGAACCAAAAATCAAGTAGTGCCTCATGCCTATATTCCTCTTCCTGACTTTCCTGTAGGCGCTGGATAATAGATGGGTATGTATCCCGCATTTTTTTTCTTAATGCATAAGATGCATTGCCCAACCAGGCCAATCCTTTAACCTCGGGATTGTTGATATTTTCTACAACCCGCTGTAGTAACGGTCCAAGACCTACCAGCGCTTCCAGCGCTTCAATCCCCCCCGGTTGTCTGACCCCAAGCTCCCAGCTAAAATTATAGTAAAGGGTAAACTCAAGAATTTTATCCGTTGGCATTTCAAATTTAAAGCGGTTAATAAAATACCATGATATATCCAATGGATCACCTTTAAAAACTGTCCAACTTCTGATAAAGTCCAACATTGCTGGTTCTACATTTAATTGGCTATAACTTTTCAATTGTTGATGGATCTGAGAAATCCTAAACCCCAAAAAACTAGGCCCGTAATCAACCCAATTAACAATTTCTGACAAATTGCCAATTCTGTTATTATGAGTAAATCTGCGCAAGATGATCATACAAATACTGGGAATATATAATCTATCATCATTGCGATTATCTTTCGAAAGTATTCTGATATCTTCTTGATTTATCTCTCGTCTGTTCAAACGTTCAAAAACTTTCTCGATTTCGATCTTTATTAGGTCGGGCCTGAAGAGTAGTTCAAAGTTATTAGTCATACGTTGCCCCCAAATATCGGGTCTCTGGACAGCAACAGGTTTTACCAGAATTATTTCAAGTTTTTGCCTAACCTCTGCGTCGAAATCCTGTGCCCATGATACTTGATTGCCTTGCTCCCAAAGGTAATGATTGATAAAATTCAGTAGCTTTTCATTAACATTTGTTTTCGCAGAATAATCGATCCATTCACTTAAAGCATCACTATCTATTAAATTAATGATCAAATTATGCAGATAATAAAATTCATCATCATTTTCTATTTCAGAGATTTTGCTTAATGCCTTTCCATTGCTAGCTGTTTTTTTGAAAAACTGCGAGAGCACCTCCACACTAGTTTCTTCATATTCTTTGGCCAGGACTATTGCAAGGTCGAATACTACCTGAAAAATATCGGCGTCTTGATCGTAGCTTGAAATCGCATTTTTTATCAGATGCTCCAAAGTTTCGCGGTGATTATGTACAACTGACAACCTTTTTTGGGGAGTGTCTTTTAATATTTTAAAAATAGATTCTAAACCGTTAGCTGAAATGACCTTTTTTATTGCTTCTTCCCAATGATAATCCTCATCCCCTAAACTGAAATTCTCTCTATCTTCGATTGCGTCAGGCAATTCGTTAAGGGACAATCCGTCCAAGAGGATATCTATGTATTTCTCCAACAAAGCAGAAACAGTAATGAGTTCATATAATCCGGCCCGTATGTATTGGTTTTTATGCTTCTTGAATTTTTCTACGATCTTCAGGATATGATCATCATTTACCTCTGGAATTCGTGCAATCAACGACATCATTCTATGTATATCTGCCGGCTCATGACTTTCTTCCAAAAGAGAATCCAATAAAAGGAACTGAAATTCCATCGCTTCTGTTTCAAAGCCTTTAAAATCGAAATAAAGCAAAAGATAAGTTGTATTTATTTTTTTTATTCTCGAACTGTCCCTATCACTAAGAATGTTTTTTAAATAATGTAATGTTTCTTTAGTTCTGCCA
>NZ_JBFTRT010000615.1:0-2900 GCF_056399685.1 Pedobacter sp. 01N416 | reverse complement strand
ACTTTCCAGGTTTCTGATGTAGAAATTTCAGATCGGAAGATCAGACGGCTTTCCCTTTTACACAGTTTAATCGCCTTTATCTTTAATACCGTAATTGTGGCATTAACCATTAATGCATTGGCTGGTTTAAGCAAATAAGTTTTAGCTAAGGCTTGGAAAACTTACGAAGTTTAGGAAGGCCAAAGCACAGGCGAACTTCGTAAGTTTGGCCTGGTGTGGGCGACACTATAGTAAATTTTAGTATTTTGGAAACGAGCAGTCCAGTTCTTTTGGCGGGCTTCAGTCCCGCTCTCCGTTCCTTCCGGTGAAGAACCGGAACCACTTTGATCGGGTTTAGTTACAAGGGTTAAATGCTTTTGGCCACATGCTAGAAGCAAGCCATTCGGTCATAAACCTGACAAAAGCGAGCATCCCGATTTAAGCACGATTCTTTTATTTTTATTGTGTGCTTGCTTGTTTCACAGGTTTCATCGGGATAAAGCGGATGGCAGGGCTTCATTTGCCAAGAACCACAAGCCGTTTGTTTTCAAATTAAAAATATTAGTGTTTAGGATTTGGAAATGAACAGTCCAGTTCTTTTGGCGGGTTTCAGTCCCGCTCTCCGTTCCTTCGGGTGAAGAACCGGAACCACTTTGATCGGGTTTAGTTATAAGGTTAAATGCTTCTGGCTCCATACCAGAGCAAGCCATTCGTTTTCAAATTAAAATTTACGATAATTTAAGTATTTGTAAATCAGTTATTTAATATTTTAAACTGATTTTTCAGTAATGTAACTTGTTTTTTAGTTGTAAAACTGAAAAATAAGTTATAAGTTTGGGTATGGAAGAATTAACCAAAGCGGAAGAGCGTATTATGCAGGTTTTATGGAAACTGCAAAAGGCATTTGTGAAAGATATTATTGATGAACTGGAAGAAGAACCTAAGCCCCCCTACAATACCATTTCCTCAATTGTTAGGCTTTTAGAGAAGAAAGGCTATGTTAATTATAAGGCCTATGGAAAAACTTACGAATACTTTCCGGCGATTACAAAAGATGAATATGCCAAAACTACCTTTTCGAAATTGTTTTCGGGTTATTTTGATAATTCTCCAACCACCCTTTTATCGTTTATGGTAAAAGAAGAAAAACTAAGTGAAAAGGATATAGAAGAAATTAAAAAAATCATTAACCAAGATCCAAAGTCATGATTTTAATTTACTTATTAAAGGTATCGGCCTGTACCATAATCTTTTTTGCAGCCTATCAGTTTTTACTGGCTAAACTTACGTTTTTCAACCTGAACCGTGCTTATTTATTAATGATGCTGGTGTTGAGTTTTAGTATTCCGGCAGTTACCATCGAAAACCGTCAGGAAGTAATGGTAGCCAGCCAGGAGATTCCGTCAAAAATAGCTTACAGCAACGATGGTTTTGTTGAGCAGGATTTTATAGATGAAGGTAATACTGCCAACACTACCATAAACTGGGATCAAGTGCTCATGTATGGTTACTGCTTGGTTTTAGCCGCCCTTGTTTTTAGAATGTTTTTTATGATGGTACGTATTCAGATTCAATTACGTAAACATGCCATAGACAGAAACGGAGCTGTTATCTTGGTCGATGCGAAATCAACCATAAAAAACTGTTCTTTTTTTAACCAGATTATTGTCGACTCCTCTTTGCAGCACGAAGAAAAGAATCTGGTAATTAAACACGAATACGTTCATGTGAAGCAGTTGCATGCTGTCGACAAACTTTTAGTCAATTTCGTTACTGCTCTCCTTTGGTTTAACCCCATTATTTATTTCTGGCGGAATGCCATCGATCACAATCACGAATTTCTGGCCGACCGTGAAACTTCTAAAGTTGCAGATAAGAAAGTTTATGCTTCCCTGCTCTTAAACCTGGCTATGCCAGCTAAAAATTTAGCCATTAATAGTTTTAGTAAACTTCCACTAAAAAATAGAATCATGATGTTGTATAAAGAACCAAATGCCAAGTTGCAAAAGCTTGCCTATTTAGCCATTGTTCCGGTTTTAATGATCTGCTGTATGGCATTTATAAACCGCAAAGAAATTATTGTTGAGAAAACATTAGCAGGGAACCAGGCTTCGGCAGATGCGCCCATAAAGCCAAATGTTTATGCCATGAGGTATTTAAACAGCAATATTAAGGTTAATCCGAATACTGCTTTTAATGAAGTAGAACCTACATTGGTTATTGATGCCGGCCATGGCGGAAAAGATGGAGCTGTAAGTGCCCTGGATGGACAAAAGGAAAAAGACTTAAACCTAAGGGCGGTAAAAATCCTAAAGGAAGAAGCAGCAAAAAGAGGGATTAAAGTAATATTAACAAGAAATTCTGACCAGTTTATTTCACTTCGCGATCGTTTACCGAAACAAGAGGCTACGGCTTTTATTTCCATCCATCATAATGCAACACTTGCAAATGCCGCTGTACCTTTCGGTGGAATTGAGGTTTATGTTTCGAAACAGAACAGCAATATTAAAACTGCGGAAGATCTGGGGGCTGGTATTTTAAGCAATCTGAAACAGCTTAAAGGGATGGAAGTAAGAGATTCATTAAAAAACGCAAACCTTTTGTTGCTCCGCGAATCTAAAATACCTGCAGTTTTAATTGAACTTGGAAATATTTCGGATAGTAAAACGCTGGAATATATCAATCAGGAAAAAAATATCCGAAGAATCAGCAACCTGATTTTAGATGGATTTGTAGCTTTTTCGAAACGTGGTTGTTAGTAAATTATAGCTATGGAATGGTTAACCTACCTACTCAAAGTTACCGCCTGTACGGTGTTATTCTTTGGCTTCTACCTGCTGGTTTTAAGAAAACTGACTTTCTTTAAAATCAACCGCTTTTATTTTGCTTAGTTTTATTATTCCGGCTTTGCAGTTCGAAGT
>NZ_JBFTRT010000614.1:0-5516 GCF_056399685.1 Pedobacter sp. 01N416 | reverse complement strand
GCTTTTAAGAAATGATCTACAGATCCTGTTTCATTGAATACTACATCAAAATATCGCGTATATCTATATTCAGACATAATCCATGTTCCGAAACCAACACGAGTCGCACGACCAAAACCAAACCATTRTCCTAAATCATCAGAATCTGTAAAATATTTATTTAATCTAGCGTCTGGACAATTAGTGATAGGAGGCAAACGCTTTACACCATTAGGAAAAGGGTAAACTGAGTTTGGATCATTTGGAGCCATTAGGTGTAAAAGCCATTGACTTCCTCTAATATATTGTGCATTATGTAGCCAAAAATAGTTAGATCCTTCATCACGAGTCATTACTTTTCCTCTCCATCCCTGTTTGTATTGAACAGAAAAATTTTGTTGTAATCCATTATGTGCATACTGCGCTACTTTTGCCCAATCAGTTTGTGCATTTTCAGCTGGAGTACGTGCATTGTTTACCAAAAAACGAGCAGCCATAGAATTGGCAAACTGAAGAAGTGTTGCTTTATTAAAAGTCTGACCTGGTATTATTTCGCTATAATCACCATCTAAAGGGTCTCCTTGAATTATTTTAATTGCATTATCAAGTTGCCCCATTGCAAAAGCCATAACCTCTTTAGACGATTTTGTATTTGCTTTATAATCAAATGTCAATGCATCATCTTTATCTGTAAACAAGTATGCCTTGTCATAAAGCAATGCAATATTACCATATAATAATGCTTGTATAATTACTTTCAAAATCACGACAAGAAGTGAAATTGAATATGGCTATTATAGCCAATAGTACTGTAAGAATTTTTTTCATAATTATCTAATTTAAAATGTTATAGAAACTGATCCACTTACCAATCTTGGAGAAGGGTAACGATTGTTACTATCAAATCTAAAAGTGCCCGCATCCACACCTCCTTGGCTTGATCCTGTTTCTGGGTCAAATCCTGGATATTTAGTGAATACTAACAGGTTACGACCCACTAGGTTAAAACGAATATTTTTTACAAACTTTAAACTATTTACTTTCAAATCATATGATAAAGACACCTCACGAAGTTTTACAAATGTTCCATCAAATACCAACGCATCATTGTCCCAACCTAACAATCCTGAATATTGACCACCATTGCCATAATATGTTGCCGATTTTTGCTCATTTAGAGCCAAACTTGATTGATCAAATAACTTTGGTTCCGTCATATAACGAACCGAGTGATTATAAACCGCTCCTCCTTGTTGCCAACTCCATAACATATAAAACGTGAATTTTTTGTATGTAAGAGTGGTATTGAAGTTCATTGTAAAATCTGGAGTTGTATTTATTGAAGCAGCCGGTAATGCAACACCATTATTATCGGTCACTTTTATAGGCGTTTCATTTATAGTTCCTATTGCGTCACGTTTAACCACAAAACCTTGATTATTAACCACAAATATTTCATTAACTGATGTGCCAACAGGAACCTGGTTTGCAACCTCATTCAAATTATGTGCAAACTTATCTAGTAAAAGTGTTCCGAAAGCGACCTCTTTCTGGATTATAAAACGAGTTCCATCAATAAAATAAGGTGTCGCATTTAATTGAGTTACCTTTTGGGTATACTTGTCGAATGTTGTTTTAAAATCAAGACTCCAATTAGTTTTTTGAAGAATATTAGCGCTCAATGTAGCTTCATATGCATTTGATTTCATAGCAGCTGCATTTTGCCATTGATAAGCAGCGCCTGAAAGTGGACTAACAGGAACTTTAAGTATCAAATCCGTGTTATTTGTATATGAATAGTTAAGGTTCAAGGTGAATCTTTTCAAGAAACTAATATCAGTTCCTATTTCCCATTCTTTTGAGAAAGACGGTTTTAATTTTGAATTACCTAAAGTTTCTTGATTTCCGGTAACACCTTGATTAAGTGCGAAGGTCTCATTGATTGCGCCGAAAGGAGGTCTTAAACCAGCCGTTCCTAATGAAGAACGTAATTTCCATTCATCAATACCTTTTATTTTATAATCTTCAGAGATACGCCATGCTCCTGAAACACGGTAGAAATTTTGCCATCTAACGTCTGGACCAAACAATGAAGAAGCATCACGACGTATTAAAGCATCAACTATATATTTAGATTTGTAATCTACGGCAGAAATTAATGAATAATTATAGGCATTCGTTGACGTGATAGCAGAGTTTACCGAAGGTATTGCACCTGCATTAAGAGTTGTCAAATCAAACCCTCCCAGCGCTAATTGGGATGCTGATCCAGATAAGTTATTATAAGTTGAAGATTCATATAAAAACTGGGCTTTGCTAACAGTATTAAAATTACCTATCTTTTTAATATATGATCCTTCAAATGCTATATTTTTATCTTTACTTTCATACATTGACCGGTTAATGCTACCAATCCCTTCATTTAGATAATAGTCTAACGTTCCTTTAGGTTGCATATAGAATGATGAGCCTGTATTCTGTATTACCCCATAAGATGCCTTAATGTATAAATCAGGCGTAAAATCGTAATTAAGACTAGAAAAAGAATTTAATGTTTTACCCGTATTTGTATTTTTGGTATTGTTTATTGTATACAATGGATTTGGTGCAGCATCAGTTAATGTATTAACATTTACCAACGTAATTCGTTTGATATCCTCCTGGGTTAAAAAATTGTTTTATATGATCGTATGTTGTTGGATAAAGATTCTTGTAAATTTGATCTGGAGATACATCCGAAGTTACTACACCGTTTTGAACGATGCGGTTAGTTGCACTTGATTGTTTTGGTACAAATCCTAAAGAATTTTGTCCATACTCTGATCTAACATCAACCTCAACCTTACCTGCACTCATTGATGATCCTCGTTTTGTCGTGATATTTACAACACCATTTGCAGCACGAGAACCATACAAAGAAGATGCAGCAGCACCTTTTAAAACCTCAATTGAAGCAATGTCATCTGAACTAATATTATTCAAATCGGCACCTAAAACACCGTCGATAATAACTAATGGACTTGATCCGCCTGTAATAGATTTTGCTCCTCGCAATTGAATGTCAAAGCCTGCACCTGGTTCACCACTTCTAGCCACCATTCTCACTCCCGCCATTTTTCCTTGCATTGCAAGGGCAGCATCATTTGCAGGTACTTGCTTAAGTTGTTTTTCTGTTAGTTTCTCTATTGAAAAACCCAGTTTTTTAACTGCAGTCCCTTTGGCAACCCCAGTAACTATAACCTCATCTAAAGAATTAGACTTGCTAGTCATCACTATCCTACCTAAAGCTTTGCCATCAAATACAACTTCCTTGTTGTCAAAACCAATAGATGAAAAAACCAGCGTTTGCTTATCTTCAACGGAAATTGTAAAATTTCCATCATTATCAGAAATCGTGTAATGGGGAGTACCTTTGACAACAACGTTAACACTAGGAATCGGATTTTTATTTTCGTCAACTACTTTCCCTTTTACACTTGTCTGTTGTGCGTAAATATTCATGTGCACAGCACAAAGTGCAAATAAAATAAATTTAATTTTTTTTAACATAGTTATTTTTTTTATTTATTTAAATAATAATTTCGGCATTTAAGGCAACTTGGCCATACCAATCATAACTGTAAAACATTTCATCTTCAATCATATATATATAATTTTGATTCTAAGGGTATTTCTCCCTTTATTGTCTTTTTCTTCATAATTTTTAATGGTTTTTTTAGTTATTATTATAGTTTAAGGTTTTTATAAAATTTTTAGATAATCTTTTTTTTAAAGGCCCTGCAATAGTTTTTATTAATTAATCAGAATCAACGGACAGGAAATTCTGTAATTCTCAATTTTGTACACCCAAAAGGAATTAATTTAATAGTTTCCTCTTCATCGGACAACTTGTCGCCCATTTGTGAAAAATATTGAATCGGTCCGGGTGATCCTTTATATTCTCCCCATGGTAATCGTCTTGCTTTTATACTCAGCGTAACAGGTGCGTCTTGTAAAGTCCAAGGATATCGAGCGATCTCTTTCTTTTGAGTTACAGTAACCGATTCTTGAAGTTTTTCGGCTTTCAGGTATTTTCCCATCAAACAATAATTCCAAGGTGAATCCGAAGTTATTTCGTGATAATTACCAAACTTAACCGGGTCGTTTTTTTGCTCCCATTTTTCATTCATTTTCAAACTATACAACAGTGGTCCTCTTTCTATAACTGCAGCTCCGTCATACCAATAACTCACGGATACTTTCATCGGGAAATTCACGGTCAATTCATCCCCGTTATTCCAAACTCTATTTATTTTTAAAATCCTATCGGCTTGAACCAAAGTTTCAAGTTTTTTACCATTCAGGAAAAGCTCAGGATTTTCGCACCAAGCAGGAACTCTAAGGTGAAATGGAAAACTGCTCTGTTTTACTTTTTTATCTACAAATTGAAAGTGAAATTTCATGCTTTCCTTAAATGGATAATCTGTAAATTCAGTAATTTTAACATTCGTTCCGTTTGCTACCTTTGCTATTACTTCAGAAGGTGCATAAAGCAATGCCGCAATGCCATTGTCTGCCGTGGCATACCAAAGATTTTGAGTGAATTTAGGCCAGCCTTGGTGCATATTGGTGGTACAACAAGGATATCCAGTAAGCAATCCCATCAAGTTATCCGTGTTACTGTGAGAGGTCACAAAATTTCTAGATTCCTTTGTCATCGAAGTTTGATTGATTTGCTGATAATATTGTCTTTCATTAAAATCAGCACTAATTTGAGAAGGTAAAACATTGTACGTGATACGTTCTAATTGATCCGCCCATTGCACATTACCAGTAATTGCAAGCATATTTTCAAGTGAAAACATCATCTCTACGGCCGTACACAATTCAGAGCCCTGTGTTGGATTTCCAAAACGTAACATTTCATCGGCAGCCCATAATCCTGTTGGAAAAGCAATAGTATTTCGCATATCATTTATTGCTTTTTTAGGAGCAAGTGCATATTTCAGATCTTTATTGGCTTGAGAATAAATCGTTGGTGCTTTAAAACCTTGAGCCAAATTAACACCGTGTGTACTATTCTGACGGGATAGATCATCTCGATTCAAAAATACATCAGTCCAATCAAACGTCTGTTTATGAATCAATTCCCCTAACTCCAATAAGAATTTATCACCTGTTATAGAATAAAGCCAATACACCACCATCAAATTATCACCTCCCCTTTGTTCTCCCCAAAAGGTCCATTTCCCCAAAGGATCTTTAGGTAATTCTTTCAGTTGGTATTTAAAATAGTTCGTCAAAAATGGGATTACCCGTTTATCGTTAGTTGCCGAATAATATTGTTGCATTATTTTCAGCACCACCATTTTTGGCCACCAATCTTTTGCGTTATCTCGTTGCAATCCTGGTTCTGGGCCACGGTCCGTGTCAGGTCCGAAGTAGCCACTTTCTTTTTGTGAAGCAAGAGTCCATTCAATCCAAGGTTGCACCTTGTTGATTAATTTTTGGTCCTTCATAATATAAGCTAATGGCAAAAGACCATCAACCCAGTAAGG
>NZ_JBFTRT010000613.1:0-2912 GCF_056399685.1 Pedobacter sp. 01N416 | reverse complement strand
GGCTTCTTTGGTGGAAGAAACGGGAAAGGAGAGCTGTTGGTACATCCAAAACGTTTCCCTGGGGGAATGAAAGCCGTCGCAGATTATATCCATGGCAAGGGGTTGAAAGCAGGCATTTATTCTGATGCAGGTATCAATACCTGCGCATCAACCTGGGATAAGGACACCATTGGGGTAGGTTCAGGGCTGTACGGACATGACGAGCAAGATCTTACACTGATGCTAAAAACCTGGGGTTATGATTTTATAAAAGTAGACTGGTGTGGTGGTGAAACGCTAGGGCTGGATGAAGAGACACGTTACACGCAGCTGGCCAAACAGATTAAAGCAATTCGGCCAGATGTTTTATATAATATCTGCAGGTGGCAGTTTCCGGGGAAATGGGCAGTTGGAATAGCTGATTCCTGGCGTATATCAGGTGATATCAGCAATAATTTTGAATCGATTCTTCATATTATCGATAAAAATGCAGATCTCTGGAAATATAGTTCTTCCGGTCATGTGAACGATATGGATATGCTGCAGGTTGGGCGGGGGATGTCTGAGGAAGAAGACCGCTCGCATTTTACGATGTGGTGCATGATGAACTCGCCGCTATTACTTGGTAATGATCTGAGAACGATGTCCAAGCAGACTTTAGAACTGGTTACGAACAAAGAAATCATAGCGCTTAACCAGGATAAATTAGGCTATCAGGCAAGGAGGCTCCAGCAAAAAAAAGGTGTTGAAATCTGGGCAAAACCTTTAGTTTCTACGATGAGTGGACAAATTGCAGTAACACTGCTCAACAGGTCTACTATGCCAGCGTCCATTTCGCTAGATATAGACAGTGTGGGGATTGTTTCAGCCCAGGACTATCAGATCCGTGATTTATGGAAACATAAAGACTATGATTTGACAAAAGCCAAAACAGCAACCTTCGAAATCCCTGCACATGGTGTAGTTACCTTAAAAATAATCGGTAAATCAAAACCGTTTAATATTTTTCAAAGTGGAAAAAATAAGTAATCTGCTCAGCTTCCATGATCTTGGTATGCATAATTTAAACCAGCAAAACAAAGACTGATCGCTAAGTGGTACCAAGAACATTACGGATTTGGTTTGTTCTGGATTGGCCAAAAATATCACTGTATTACTGGTAAATTATCCGGTTTTAAGCTTTTAAAGTTTTTCCTGCATTTTCATCAAGGAGATAGGTCGTGGATGCCTTTTGCAGTTTTCTAAGGTTATTGACAAGCTGATCTTTGAATTTTCAGCGCCCTTCAGTTCTGGCCCACTTCTTTCTAGGTACAACTTGAAACATTAGGCTTTACCCGCGAGGATATGCATTTTATTTACCTTTTCTTCTAACAGGCTTGTCCATGATTTGATATTCTAAGGCAAAATTTTATCCCTAAATAAACCGATTTCTAGCCCATCCCTTTTTTTTATAGCAATTAACTTTACTATAGCAAAATGGACAACAGAAGTTTATAACAAATAATTTTCTGTGCAGGCCATTTTAAAAAGTAAGGGGAGAGGAAGATGGTGTGCTGTGTTGATTGAAAAAATTAATGGCTCTTTAATATTATAGGAAAACTAAAAACAAGTACCGAGCAAATAACAAAAACCTAAAATCTAATTATTCCTTATGAAATCATTTCTAAAAGCTCTTATGGCGCTACTCGTAGTGACCTCGTTTTATGCCTGCAAGAAGGACAGAGACTACGGATCCCTTACAGAACGACGCGATCAGCTCAATCAGAAAGGGCGACTCGACCATCCACAAACTAGTTGTGGACGGAAGGACCAACCATGTGGTTGAAGTTAACGGAACCTATTATTATGCTGATGATATCATCCTGAGCAAAGAACAGTTCAATACGCTAAAAAAAATGACAAGCAGCCTTTCTACTCAGGAAAGGGCCACCATTGCGCAGGATTTTTCTGCAACATGGCCAGGTGCTACGGTTTATTCAACTAATACCCCGAAGCTCTGCTTCGGTGGTCTCAGCGGAAAGTTTGAAAACGAAGAGTTTTCAAAAAAGGTAGATTTAACACAAAAAGCGTTATTTTCGTTTCATGAGCGATCATATCCACAAGAGCCATAATAAGAGTTTGTTGCTTTATCATTTGGTATGTCCTATTAAGTATCGGCGGAGCGTTTTGTCGAGCTCGGTTGAAGAAAGTTTGGTTATGGTTTGTCAGGATATATCTTCGCGGTATGAAATTCATTTTGTTGAGATTGGTGCCGATGATAACCATGTTCACTTTTTGATACAAAGGGTACCCATGCTATCGATTAAAAGTATTGTTCAAGCGGTTAAAAGCCTCACAGCCAAAGAGCTTTTTCGTCTTCATCCCGAAGTTAAGCAACAACTCTGGGGAGGGGATTTTTGGACTGCTGGTTACTATGTTAATACTGTTGGGCAATATGCAAACGAAACTGTTATCATGAAATATATTCAAAATCAGGGAACCGAACCTACAACTTATAAGATGTTGCATAGAAATCAGCTCAGTTTAGAATTTTAGTTAAGCGATACCCCGATAGCTCTGCTTCGGGGTCATTCATTGCCTTCAAAGGTCAAAAGTACACTTAGCCTCTCCTTATATGGGTTATTATAATAAATGTGGTTCTTCCCTACATTCGGTAATCCTGGAAATAGCGGGCGCGGTTATCGCCACTGGAGATGCATAGGTGGGCATACATGCCGATATCGGTTTTGTCTATTATTCCTACCAGGTGCATTATGATCGAGAGGTTATCAGTGAAGAAAAAAAAAACCATAAGTATTACTATGGTGTATAGTCAGAAATTAATTTAAACATGTCAAACATACTTACCATTGAACTATGAAACAAAATTTATTAAAAAGGTCAAGAGGATCTAAAAATTCATGCCTGACATTGGCAATTGTCCTGTGCTGTGT
>NZ_JBFTRT010000612.1:0-2917 GCF_056399685.1 Pedobacter sp. 01N416 | reverse complement strand
AAGCAGTTCAGACTGCATAAATAGGAATTTGCGCATAATGGCAATTAAAAACCCTACCCATACTTAAAATGAAGATGCAATCTTTAATTATTGGAATCATATTAGTAGCTATTGCGTTTTATCTAATTAAAACCAAATTACTAAACCAACAAACTGAACCGGATAATAATACTGCAAGACCCTCAAAAGAATTTTTACAAAAAATAGAAAGTAAAAATGACAAACTCATATTAGTTAAAAACATTTCAAACTTAGAAATCGATAGTATTATAAATGGATTTTGTAATATGTATAATCAAGAAAATTTTCAAGCCCAACCAAGACTTTATAAACTTGGAGAAAACGAATTTGCAATCACTTTTCCACTTGATATAGAGTTTGAGATTTACTGCTACTTCATTAATTATGTTCGTTATCCAATGAGTTTTGAAAAATCATTTGACGTAATAGGCTGGGCAACAACAAGAATAGGAGAGCAATGGATAACTGATAAAGTTGCAAATAAAAAAGTAATGTTATTTATTCCTTCTGATGACACAGAGCATGACAATGTATTTTTAACTACTTCTGATAATATTGGATACAAACTTGGCTTCGCAATGGGAGAGGAAAAACAATTTTTAGACAAACCCAAACAACATTTTATTTACCCTAGGATAGAGATTAAAGATTTAACTGACAAGCAATATAAAGACTTTAATTGAAAAACTGTTACCTACACTATTAGCAAATTGAACTCAGGGCTCCCGACTTTTGACTTTCCGACTTTGGGCATCCGACTTATTACAACATTTCAACAATCAAAGGCTGTAACAATCAAACAATTCAAATCTATGTAATCATTTCATCGGTGTAATCATTTTTCAAAACAATTTACCTACCTTTGAATGGAGTTTAAAAACTATGTCTGAACAAAAAACAAATGAGCTCGTTCGCAAGATTTTTGAGGCTTATTTAGAAAACAAAAATCTACGTAAAACACCAGAGCGTTTCGCTATATTGGAAGAAATATATTCAAGAAACGACCACTTTGATGTAGAAACCCTTTATATCCACATGAAAAACCAAAAGTACCGCGTAAGTCGTGCTACGGTTTATAACACATTGGAGTTACTGGTTTCATGCGATTTAGTTACCAAACACCAGTTTGGTAAAAATATGGCGCAATTCGAAAAATCTTATGGTTACCGCCAGCACGATCACGTAATCTGTATCGAATGTGGTAAAGTAGTAGAATTCTGCGATCCACGAATCCACCAGATCCAAACCATGGTTGGTGATCTTTTAAAATTTGATGTGAAACACCATTCGTTAAATCTTTATGGCTTCTGCTCTGATTGCAGTATGGCCAGAAAAGTAAACGAAAGCGCAGCAACAGTCGCAAAAATTGTAGAAAATTAAATCAAAATACAAATAAAACCAGCTTAATTTATTAAATAATGACGCAAGTAGATGTACTTCTCGGCCTGCAATGGGGTGATGAAGGAAAGGGAAAAATCGTTGATGTACTAAGTCCAAAATATGATCTTATTGCCCGTTTTCAGGGTGGCCCAAATGCCGGACATACTTTAGAGTTCGATGGCAAAAAATTCGTTTTAAATACAATCCCTTCAGGAATTTTTAACGAAAAAACCATGAATCTTATTGGTAATGGTGTAGTAATCGACCCTATTATCCTAAAAAGAGAGTTAGATAATTTAAAAAAAGCTGGTCATGATCCTATTGCCGATGGCAAATTGGTGATTGCCCGTAAAGCGCACTTAATTTTACCAACCCACCAATTATTGGATGCAGCTAACGAGGCACGCATGGGTAAAAATAAAATTGGATCAACCTTAAAAGGTATTGGTCCAACTTATATGGATAAAACTGGCCGTAACGGTTTACGCGTTGGCGATACTACTCTACCTGATTTTAAAGAACGCTATGCTAAATTGGTAGAAAAACATACTGAAATCCTTTCTCATTACGAAGGTTTCGAATATGAATTGGCTGAGAAAGAAGCATCATTCTTTGAAGCAATCGAATTCTTAAAAACCATTCCTCATGTTGATAGTGAACATTATGTAAATGGTTTCTTAAAAGAAGGAAAAGCTGTTTTAGCAGAAGGTGCTCAGGGAACGTTATTGGACGTAGATTTTGGTTCATACCCTTTTGTAACATCTAGTAACACCACAACTGCAGGCGCCTGTACTGGTTTAGGTATTGCGCCTAATAAAGTAGGAGCCGTTTATGGTATCTTCAAAGCATATTGCACACGTGTTGGTGGTGGCCCTTTCCCTACTGAATTAGATAACGAAGTTGGCGAAAATTTACGCGCTTTAGGTCACGAATTTGGCGCAACTACAGGTCGTGCCCGTCGTTGTGGCTGGATCGATCTTCCTGCATTAAAATATGCCATCATGTTAAACGGGGTAACCGAGTTAATTATGATGAAAGCTGATGTTTTGGATACCTTCGATACCATTTATGCTTGTACCCACTACGAATACAATGGCGAAACGATCGATTACATGCCATACGACATCATTTCAATCGAGCCAAAACCAGTATTGAAAGCAATTGATGGTTGGGCAACTGATGTAACTAAAATTACTTCTGTAGATGAAATCCCAGCTAAATTAACTGATTACATTGCTTTCTTAGAAAAAGAATTAGAAGTGCCGATCAAATTCCTTTCTGTAGGACCAGATAGAGCACAAACTTTAGAATTACGTTAATATAAGATTCGTCATGCTGAATTTAGTTCAGCATCTATATGTTCATAAACTGATAGACCCTGAAATAAATCCGATAGTTATCGGATCAGGGTGATGACCAATAATAAAAAGCAACCTGCAACCAGGTTGCTTTTTTTATTTCAGAGTTGTCAACTTTAATGACAGAAGCACAGAAAGTTGACAACTCTTACCAATTG
>NZ_JBFTRT010000611.1:0-2918 GCF_056399685.1 Pedobacter sp. 01N416 | reverse complement strand
CTCTTGATCAATTTCATTTTTTATCCATTTCTCTTCGACCGTATACAGCAGTTCCTGATCTCTGACGATTTCTGATTTTTTTTCTGTCAGCCCTTTCCTGTTGTTTTCAAGCTCTTTTTCAATTTCTCTAGCTGCACTGTCTCTGATTTTCTTTACGGATCTGACAGGGAGGCTCATCAATTCGAGCGCAGTATCGAACTGATTGTGGGCTTTCTTTGCGCTGATATTGTTGTGTTTTGATAGTCTGCATTTGTAGTAATAGAAATACTGGCCGGATTTGCCGCGTGAGGGTGCGCCGGTCAAAACATTACCGCAGTGACATTTTAAAATTCCCCTTAACGGTAGTGAATCGTCTATAATGGTACGTGTTTTCGAAACCCTATTGAATTTACTCTGCACCATTTTCCATGAAATCATGTCAATGATCGGCTCATGGATAGCAGGGAAGAGTCCTCCGGGGTGTTCTTTGTATGCGTTGGCTTTTACCAGTCCGGCATAAACGGCATTGGTTAAAATCCTTTCGATTGCCATATTGCCCTTTCTGTCAAAGCCGAGCTCTTCAGCCTTTTGCTTGATCAGGTAGAGTGGTATATTTCTTAGATAGGATTCATAAATAAACCGTACTATTTTTGCCTCCGGTTCATCGATGATGAGTCTGCGATCCCGCGGCTCGCCTATTTTTTTGTATCCGAAAGGTGTGATGCGAAAAACAAATTTTCCTTCTTTTGTTTTCTTGGAGTAGATGCCGGATCTTATTTTAATACTGCGGTTGATGTTGTCCTCTTCTGCCAATAGCAGCTGTAGTCCAGCCCTGAAGAAGCTGCCGGGTTTATCATAGTCAAATTCAATGCCTTCGGAAACGCTTATGATCTGTATGCCGTATTTTGATTGTAGCGATTTAACCATGCTCATGGCTTCTCCTGCATCGCGGCTGAACCTGTCCATCTGATCTACCAATAGGTAATCAACGTTTTTATGGTAAAGGCCGATAAATTCCTGTAATTTGATAAAGTCTGGCCTGTCAAATGTCTTGGCGCTTTTTCCTCTGTCGATAAAGGTATCTACCAGGTTGATTTTATTGAATTCAATATAATGATCGGTTACCAGGCGTTGGCGCTCGATCGAATTTTCGCTCTGTTTTTTGTCACTGAACCTTAAGTATCTAATTGCTTTCTTTCCCATATGATTGATCTAATGTTACCCTGACTAGGGCTTTAACTATTAAATTTAGCAATCTTTCTTCTTTTTCGTCAGATAATCTGCTGATTATGTCATCGGTATTTTCGATACTTTTTTGGTTATTTATATCAGATTTTGAGGGGGGATGGTGTATGGATTGTAGAGGTATGTTTGAATTTGTTTTGTTGGTATGGATTGTTTTCTGTTTGGAGGTTTTTTGTTTGGTACTGGCGGGTACTGCTACTCTGGTCTTGGTTCTGATCCTTTTTCTGAAAGCTTTCCTTTTTGGTTTTTTGATATTGATTTCCATAAGGGTTTTGTTTTTGGGGTAATGGTAGGAGAATTTTGATGTAGTTTTTCGGAGGTTGGAAAATTAAATAAGTACAGGCGGGTAGGGTTGTGCTGCTTTTTTGACAGCATGATCAGTGTTTTGAATTATATGATGGTCTGTATGGAAAGAATAATTCGGGGAGAAGATGGATAGCTATATTATGGGGGCGATTAAGACATTATGTTTTTGATAGTGCATTTTAGCTGAATGGTTTTTTGCTTGGCATTCTACCTGAGGCAGGCTGTGGGCTCTTTTCCGGCCTGTGGAATCTAAAGATGTCCGCTTTGGTATTTAGGGGCACTATTTTCAGCCTACAATCGTTGGTTAAATTGCGTATATTTATACTGATCAAAATTAAAATTATGGCAGAAAAAGAAAACGTACATGTTGTTCCTAATTCTGAAGGAGGTTGGGATGCCAAAAGGGAAAATGCAGAGAGGGCTTCAAAGCATTTT
Organism: Pedobacter sp. 01N416; assembly: GCF_056399685.1. NCBI lineage: Bacteria > Pseudomonadati > Bacteroidota > Sphingobacteriia > Sphingobacteriales > Sphingobacteriaceae > Pedobacter > Pedobacter sp. 01N416. Next base: position 953 of record NZ_JBFTRT010000611.1, on the reverse strand, counting down.
GAAAAAAAGAGTGATGCTGTTGATTATGGTAAGGACCTAGCAAAAAAGGATAAGGTTGAATTTATCCCGCATAACAAAGATGGGAAAATCAGTAACCCCAACAGTTATGGCAAAGATCCTAATCCGCCGAAAGATAAAAAAAGATAAATCCGAGTGAGTATTATTAATTGTAGTTAAATCTTATTGGGATTAAGAAAAATCTCAAAACCATTGATCTAAGCTCTATTGGCATATTTGCTTTATTTTTCAATGGCTTTTGACGCTGCAAAATGAATTTCTGAAAAATATTGAATGAGTTGTAATTGTCCTAAGGACAACTATAGTTTCTTTTGTTATTTCAACACTTTTAAGCTAGCATTCTAATTCCTTTACAATCATTTAATAATATAGTTTATGGAGGCGGAAAACGGTGCCGCCTCCATAAAATTTAGACTTGTGAAGCCGGGTGCTCAGGGATTAAATGATATTTTTTATAATTAAAGACTAGCCAACTTAAAGCCCCGGGTCGATCGAAGGCATAAGAGGTAGGTAATTGTTCTCTAATTAATGATTCAATTAATCTACACTGTTTTTTTGTAGTGAAATTTTGATGCTTTGAAACAGCATTAATTAAATCTAAAACCTCATAACGTTCATTGCGGTTGAATTTACCACTGTCGCGTTTATCTGTAATGTGTGGATTGTCTCCGGTTACAGCTTTTATACTGTAATCTTTAAAATATAAGTCTCCCGCTGTATAAATATAACTCATTTGTTTTTACTTTACTTTTTTGTTAAATATTAGCTAACTGCATCTTACAGTTAACGCATTCTTAAAAGAAGTAAATTAATTTTAAAATAGTTTTGGTAATACCGAAACTATATTTACTTTTGCAGTCCATTCCAAGGACAATTTTACTTCAGTCATAATAGGGTAAACCAGCCCTAACATTAGGGTAAACCAGCCCTAACAT
>NZ_JBFTRT010000610.1:0-2918 GCF_056399685.1 Pedobacter sp. 01N416 | reverse complement strand
GTGCAAAACACGGTGTTCAGAGTGTCCTCCCTCCTTGGCTAAATCATAGAAACCGGAGTTATCCTTATCGAAGTTTATACCATAATCAATGATCTCCTGAATACGCTGAGGCCCCTCTTTTACAACGATTTCCACAATTTTTTCATCACATAATCCATCGCCGGCAATCAAAGTATCATCGATATGTTTCTCAAAAGAATCACCTTTATCTACCACAACCGCAACACCGCCATGAGCGTATTTTGTATTCGATTCGTCTTCGTTCGACTTAGTAACAATTAAAACCTTACCAAACTTTGCTGCCTTAAGTGCAAAACTCAAACCCGCTATACCTGAACCAATTACCAGAAAATCTACTTTCCTCATTAATAAAAACATTTAATTATCCACGATGTTAACAACTAGTTGATAAATGTTAACTCTGTGTCTAAATTATCCTAACAAATAAATTTGAATGTTTAAAGCTACTCTAAAAAGACAATTTGCCACAATCTTTTAAGTAATTTTTGAGCACCTTTGTACAAGTAATTAACTTTTTACCCACTTATAAACAATTAACATTCGGGTATTGATAAAAATTGAGTGACTTTTCGATAGTGCTGAAAATCAAATTCATGATATTAGAGAAATGTAATCTAAATGTTAGTAAACGATTAACAACTTATATAAAAGAACTTTTTTTCGAAACTTGCCAACAATACTAACACACTAATAAACAAACAAGATTTATTTATTTAAAAATACTTATTAATTATTGAGACGTTGAAAGCTTTATCTTTGGCCAACGTCAAAATTCAAAAAAGGAAAATTTTAAAATGAACATAGATGTCTTAGAAGAAATCAATAAAAAAGGTTTCGCAGAAGAAGAAATTGATCCTACACTCGATCTTTTTGCTGAGATTGAGAAATTAAAAAAGGAAAAGAATGCCATTATTCTTGCACATTACTATCAAGAACCTGATATTCAGGATATTGCAGATTATATTGGCGATAGTTTAGGACTGTCGCAAGAAGCAGCAAAAACAGATGCTGATGTAATTGTGTTTGCTGGCGTGCATTTTATGGCCGAAACAGCAAAGATTTTATCGCCTGATAAAACGGTTCTATTACCAGATGTAAAAGCAGGATGCTCATTAGCAGATAGTTGTCCGCCCCATCTGTTTAGAAAGTTTAAAGAAAAATATCCAGATCACCTGGTCATCACTTATGTAAACTGTACTGCTGAACTAAAAGCTTTAAGTGATATTGTTTGTACAAGTACGAATGCCGTTCAGATTGTAGAGAGTTTACCTAAAGACCAAAAAATAATCTTCGGTCCCGATCGAAATTTAGGTGCTTATGTAGCAAAGAAAACCGGGCGCGATTTGGTATTGTGGAATGGTGCCTGTATGGTACATGAAATTTTTTCGCAGGAGAAAATTACAAAACTAAAAGAACGCCATCCGAACGCTAAATTTATTGCGCATCCGGAATGTGAAGAAGTGGTTTTGAAAATGGCCGATTATATCGGTTCAACAACCGGGCTTCTAAAATATACCATTACCAATCCGGCTACAGAATTTATTGTAGCTACCGAAAGTGGAATTATCCACCAGATGGAAAAGGCAAATCCAACAAAAACATTTATTCCGGCGCCGCCGAATAACAGCTGTGCCTGTAACGATTGCCCATACATGAAAAGAAATACTTTAGAAAAACTATATTTATGTATTAAAAATGGTTTGCCAGAAGTAACTGTACCTGAGCATATTATTGAACTTGCCCGTAAACCGATACAGCGCATGCTTGATATTTCTGCAGAATTGGGATTATAATGCATAAAGACATCCGAAGTTTACAGGAGCTTAGGGCCAGCAAAACTTCGGATGTCTAATCTTAGATTATGGAAAAAAACAACATCCTTAAAAATTACTCAGGCTTATTATGGCTTTTGGCAGGAATAACTGTTGGAAGTATTGTGGGCTTAATTTTTGGGAAAAGCGTTGAAAGTATAAAACCATTAGGCGATATATTTTTAAACCTGTTGTTTACAGCTGTTATTCCATTGGTATTTTTTGCGGTTTCTTCAGCAATTGCGAATATAGATAGAACAAAAAAGTTAGGAAGATTATTAACCATTATGGTTTTGGTCTTTCTTTCTACCATACTCATTTCTGCGGTTTTAACCTTGGTTGCTACCTGGATTTTTCCTATCCATCAGCAATTAGGAAACACGCCTTTACCAACTGAACCTGAAAAAATCCAGTCGTTTGGCGAACAAATGACCCAACTTTTAACCGTAGGAGAATTTTTCGAGATAGGAAGTAGAAAAAATATGCTTGCATTGATTATTTTTTCAGTACTGGTTGGTTTTTCTACGCTATATTCTGGTAAAGAAGGCGATGCATTTAAGAACTTCTTGGTATCGGGCAATGAAGTGATGAAAAAACTCATCATTTTGATTATGAAACTTGGCCCAATCGGTTTGGGTGCTTATTTTGCTTATCAGGTTGGGGTTTTCGGTCCACAGCTTTTTGGAACTTATGCCAAAGCTTTAGGTTTATACTATGGCGTAGGTGCATTTTATTTTATCGTTTTTTTTACCCTATATGCTTTTGTTGCAGGTGGATTTAAAGCGATAAAAGTATTTTGGAAAAATAACATTGTGCCATCTTTAACTTCAATCGGAACCTGTAGCAGTATTGCCACTATTCCGGCAAATTTAGATGGTGCGCGAAAAATGGGCGTACCCGATTACATTACCAATGTGACGATTCCATTAGGTTCAACCTTGCATAAGGATGGTTCGAGTATTAGCTCTATTGTTAAAATTGCTGTTGTTTTTGCCATTTTTGGTAAGGATTTAGTACATGTTGATACCATTATTTTGGCACTGGGTATTACTGTTTTAGTGAGTATTGTAGAAGGTGGAATACCAA
>NZ_JBFTRT010000609.1:0-2920 GCF_056399685.1 Pedobacter sp. 01N416 | reverse complement strand
ATCTTGAAGAAGAGGATAGGGATTTAGAATATGAAGCGCTAGCGGATATTGTACTTAAAAAAAGTTCCAATAAATATATGTTGGACTATGATGAGCATCCTCGTATTGTTCCTGATAGTGAGGACGGTTCTGGATTAGGGTGGATTTTAGCAGGTATTGCTGCGGTTTTGTTATTGTTGAACTTAGGAAAGAAAAAGCCTGTTAAGCGATACCAGTCTAAGAGAAGATAGGTAAGGAGAAATAGTTATTTTTCTAGGTTCTTTTTTGTTGGGTTCTAAAGAATCGTAAAGTTTAAGCTATATGCGGAACCGTAAGGCGATATTTTTTGCGATTGCTTTGATCAGTCCATGGTCATCCTCAATTGTCCGTTCACGGGCATCCCATTCTTTGTTCTGGTTTTGTACCAGTGTCAGTTCTTCACCCTGTAAACTGATCTTTATTTCCTTTGTTTCGTTATTGATGATCTTGGTGAGAACCGTATAGGTGTAATCGTTGTTCTCAAAGGTGATGCGCATGGGTAGACTCATTGGGGCAAAGATAATGGATTGAGGGCTTTGCCCGAAAATCTTTTATTCCACAAATTTTTAATATTTGCTGCTGTTGTTGAGGTAGGGATCGCATTTCAGGTATAGGTAGTTTTCGTCCTCGTGCCAGCAAAAAGTAAAGCAGCACTTCCAAAGCCTGTTATTCTCTACGACGGCACCTGTGCAAAATCTTTGGTCAAAGCCTTGTCTTTTCAGTTCGGTTTTCTTGACCATGCTTTCTCCGATATCTCCCGGTTTAAGGTCGTAATCCAGAAGTATTCTGTAATTGTTTTTTATTGCTTTGAGTACATCCGGAAAAAGTTTGTTTTCTTCTGCACGTTTTACTGACCGGATGCGGCTGTTGAAGTTGTTTTTGCAATCTACATTACAAAAGATTTTTCCTGCTCTGCCGTGGAGTTCTTTTTCGCAGTAGCGGCAGCGTGTTTTTTCAGTTGGTGTGGTATGCTGGTTCACGGACTTGTTCTTGGTTTTCAATGGTTTACAATATCTAATATCGGATAATTTTTTCTGAAAACTGTTAGGCTGTTTTGGAAACTGTTATCTATTTTCCTTATCAGATAAGTTGATTTTTTCTGCTGTAATTTTTTGGGCTGCATGGAATTTTGGTCTGGAATTAAATTTTATAGATTATGAAAAAACACAACATTTTGGTGTCGGAGAGTTTCTCACGAGGAAACAGGCGTTACTTTTTAGATTATAAGGTTGCCAGTAACAGGAGCAATTATATCTGTTTTACCAGGAGCGACGCGCAAGAAGACGGCACTTACAATATGGAGCGCTTGCGTGTATTCCAGGAGGATTTTGAAATGCTGATCGGAAGCTTTTCTTCATTGATGACAATGGCCGCTTATTATGGGCAAGGCTATGAATCCGTTCAGGATATGCACTTTTTGAACCAGAAGAAGGAGGTGCGGGGGATTAAAGGAATGGAGGTAGAACTGCGGCCAAGGGAAAAAATGCTGGAGAATGGTCCGGCTGCAATGACCGATACTGAGCTGCTGGCCATGCTGATCGGTTCGGGTACGCCCAATGAATCGGCGATTGACCTGGCTTACCGTATACTGGGTAGTGTAGAAGGAAACTTGCAGGAATTATCTGTTTTGGATTTTCCCGGGCTTTGCCGTTTTGCGGGGATGGGGATTGCCAAATCGAGTTCGGTTATGGCGGCGATGGAACTGGGCAGACGGCTTGGGCAGTATTAGATTATTGTTTTCTGATTTTTTTGCCTCTGGCGCTCGCCAGGGGCTTTTTAATTCTGGTTTTTTTACGGGTCAAAAAGTTTGGGTTTTAGTGAATGATAGGTTTGGGAGGAATAAGGTAGATGTGAGCGGTTAAGGTGTTTTTAACTGCACAAAATTTTGCTTCTACCTTTTTTGAACACAAATTTCTGAACAATCCCTTTTCCGCCAAGACCGGTGCCCTGCGGGTTTGCTGGAAAAAAATCTTCCCTGTGAGCTAGCGCTCACGAGGTTTTTTTTTCCGCAAAGTCTTGTCTTGAAAAATGGATTGTGTTCAGGTGAGGGTGACTATCAAAAAGGCAGGAGGCTCCTGCCGACTGATATTTTTTAAACCCAGAGTACCATGAACACGATAAAAGGCAGAAGCCCACCGATCCTATTTTTTTGACCTTGTTAGCACCGAAGGTGCTAGCAGGATTTGGCCGCTGATGGCGGCTGTTTCAATTTTTTTTCCATTCACATTTAAATTTTAAAAAATTATGAAAACGACAGTAATTAATTCTAGTGCAATTGCAAATAATGGTTCAGTGGATAATAAAGCTCATGGCTTAACTGGTGCCGCTGCTGCTAATGGTAGTGCGATTGTGCCGAACAAGGATTTTGATAAATCCTCGGATAATACTAAAACAGAGGTAAAAGCAGGGGCAAAGGTGGAAACCCTAAAAGGTAAAATGGACGACGAAAAAGGGAAAACAGAGGTGGCAGATAAAACCGAGCGTAAAACGCCTGCCGAGAAGGTTAAGACTGCTAGAAATTTGGATACTACGATTAAACTGGCTTTAGATCTCACCCGCCGTATCAACCAAAGGGGCAAGTTATTGGAAACCATTGGCACCTTAGAGGCTTTCGAGGTGGCGCAGCAGGATGATGCGGAGGAAACGGACGTTAATTTCTTTCAGGGATGTACGCTGACCATTGAAGATGACAATGGCAGGGAGTTTTCGACCAAAAACCCTTTTATCATTAAAGCGGTGGCGGATGATGTTAACCGTCTTTGCGTGGATAAATTGGCAGAGATTGAAAGCGAGATTTTTATTCCTACTTAAAATGCTCATGCCCTTTGGTGCGTATCAAAGGGCATTTATTTTTTGATTGAATTTTTTGAGAGATGAAACACGATTTTAATGAGCGTAAAGA
>NZ_JBFTRT010000608.1:0-4041 GCF_056399685.1 Pedobacter sp. 01N416 | reverse complement strand
GAACACGCTGCCCTGCATATTCCAGTTCCCAATCTTTAAGTTCGGCAGTTGGCAAATATTCTTTCAACGCTTCCAACCTGTCTTCTGGCGACTGCCTAACCTGCTCAATTAAATATTTTGTTAAATCGAGGTTGTGCAATCCGGCAGAAAGCATCGGACGGATGTTATTAAATTTAATTGATTTTGGTAAATCCAGGAATGAACCATTTTTAAGAAATTTGGTAGAAAAACCAGCATACGGCCCAAACAACAGTGCCTGCTTGCCATTAATCATTCTGGTATCTAGATGTGGAACCGACATTGGCGGCGCCCCAACCGCAGCCTTGCCATATACCTTTGCATGGTGTTTTTTAATAATTTCTTCATTGGTACATTTCAGCCATTGCCCACTTACAGGGAAACCGCCAAAACCTTTTCCTTCAGGAATATCTGATTTTTCCAATAAAGGCAAAGAGCCACCACCAGCACCGATAAATACAAATTTAGCTACACGTTTACGTTTATCGCCGGTTTCTAAATCTTTAACTTTTACAATCCAGTTGCCGTCTTTATTCTTTTTCAGGTCACGGATTTCGTGATTGAAATGCAGATTAACATTACTTTGTTCCTTTAAGTTGTTAAACATATCACGGGTTAAGGTTCCAAAATTAACGTCGGTTCCCAGATCCATTTTTGTAGCCGCAACTTTTTCGCTCTTTTTACGGCCATCCATAATTAAGGGTGCCCAGTTTCTTACAAGCTCAGTATCCTCGGTATATTGCATGTCGCTAAACAGATCACATTGGGTTAATGCGTCGTAGCGTTTTTTAAGATATTCTACATTCTTTTTCCCCCAAACAAAGCTCATGTGAGGAATATTGCGGATAAAATTACAAGGGTCAGAAACCAATCCCTTACTCACTAAATATGACCAAAATTGCTTGGAAACTTCAAAATGCTCAGCAATCTGAACTGCCTTTTTTATTTCAACCGTACCATCCTTCTTTTCGGGCGTATAGTTTAATTCGCAAAAAGCAGAGTGTCCCGTTCCCGCATTATTCCAGGCATCAGAACTTTCTGCTGCCGCAATATCTAAACGTTCGTAAATTTCTATGCTTAAATTGGGCTCTAATTGTTGACATGTTCTAATCAAATTTTAATCCAAAAAATAGTTTGATTAATAACTAAGTAAAAAGAACATTAAACTGACCATAGAAACCCATTATTAATTTGCTAATAGTGCCTTCTTTTCCTTTTGAAAATTTATCATTTTGATTTTAAACGATTGAAAAAATTTAAATTTTGATAATAAGGACATGTTCTGAAAGGCTAAATTTAGAAGAATCTGCATTTTTCATTTTTTTTCTTTCCTAAAGTATTAGTTTTATACATCTATTTGTTTAAAACATGCCTCATGAAGAATTTAATTTTATTTTGCTTTGTACTATTTTTAGCTGCCTGTTCTGGCGAAAAAACCGATCAGCTTTTACTCGAACTTGATAAAAAGAAACTGGCTGAAAACATCAATTATGATAAAATCATATTTTATAAATTTGCTAAAATAGCAGTCCGTTCAACTGCCGTTCAAGATACTACCCAGCCCGAGTATCAGAAATTCAGCAAACAGGCACAAAGTGTTGTCAGGACGCTGAACAAAGTAAACGCACACAACAATGAAAATATTTCTGTAATAGACGCCTTAAGGGTATATAAAGAATATCGGTCGGTTAAACAATTTGTAAAAGAAACCGATGAAGATGTTTTTCCATTACTAACTGCAGGCTTTATCGCAATGAAAACGGGCGTAAAAACACCGCAACCATTTTTTAAGGATACAAACAAGGCTTACTATCAAAATATAGAACATGCCATTTTAAGCATGGCTGTACTGGCCACCAGAGATTTAGGGCAACCTTTTGCGTTATATGAATGTGCTAAAACTCAACCAGAACTGCTGGATGATTGCGAAATTAAAACACTTTTAGAATTTGTACGCGGTTTCTTGTTTTTTAGCAACAACTTATTTTATCTATCTGAGGATGGCCTTTCGAGAAACATTAAATGGCTGGATAAAAATGAGAAAATCCCACTCCCCTACACCAAATCATTTTTTGGCTGGAGCCGTTTAAACGATGAGCAGACTCATTTGGCTTTCCATAGCATGAACTATCTTTTTAGAGGTTTTGACCGCATGAGAATGGAGCGAAAAATTGATGAGGAAAGATCGCTTGAAGATTTTGAGGCTTTTTTAAACGACATGAATAAACTCGGCATCCAAAACGAACTGGTTTGGGGAATAACCGCTTATCTGAATTTAAAAAAGGAAAGACCAGAGCAGTCGCTTCCAGCATTGGAAAAGCTGAGCAAAAGCCCATTATTTTCTAAKAACGAACGCGAAGCACTACAACAAACTATGGTATATGTAAAAGACCGTAAATCAGATAAGGCACTAACTGGTGTGTACGACAAAGCGTTTATCGGTAAAATTGCCACTAAATACATGATTGCGGTACTCTCAAAAATAGACTGGGAAAAACTGATGAAACAACAGGGTGTTCCTTATACCGAAGAAGTATTTGCTGGCATAGGTAAGTTTAAGGCGCTTTCTAATTCGGTGAGTGAGTATACTCAGCCTTCAACAATAGAAAAAGGAAAAAAAGAAATTGGTAAAAAAGGTAGCGAACTGCTCGAAAAAGCTAAAGGTTTTTTGAACTAATGGTAAGTTTTAACCACAGATAAAAAGGATACACACAGATAGATTTTAGCATCTACTCAAGACGACAAATTCATAAGCGGAAGGGTTCGGGAATTATTCGAGATGACTTAAAATATTAACCAATTTGCCGAATGGATCTCTTGTATAAAATCGCCTAACACCCCATGGTTCATCAGCCAGGCCATATTCGATCGGAAATCCGGCGGCTTTCACCTTTTCCAATATTTCATCAACATTTTCAACTTCGATGGATAGATCTGGTGTTGGGGTACCCGATCCGCCTTCGGAAGCAAAACTGATCTGTACATCCATTTTTTGTCCTGCCGCACCATAAGTGGCAATCCAACCATGATCCATTAGCAGATCAAGCCCCAAAATATCTTTATAAAAACTGGCTGCATCAGCAATTTTTTGAGTATTAACATTAAGTACTATTCTTTTCACCATAAACAGTATTTTAAATTCCTAAGATAACAAAAAGCCCTACAATGTTTATTGCAGGGCTAGTCAAGCACGCTTATTAATTTTTAAGCTTCGCCTTAAATATTTTTTCCAGTTTCTCTATTTTGGGCTGAATCACCAATCTGCAATAAGGTTCACTTCCGTTTTTGTTGAAATAATTCTGGTGGTAATTTTCTGCAATATAAAATGGTTTGGCCGCTTCTATAGCTGTTACCACTTTTTTGCCATAAGCATTGGTTTTATTCAGCTCTGCCTTATATTTTTCTGCCAAAGCTTTTTGCTCAGCCGTGTGATAAAAAACAACTGAACGATATTGGGTACCGCTATCGGCGCCCTGACGATTTAATGTTGTAGGATCGTGGCTTTTCCAAAAAACTTCCAATAAGTCATCGTAAGAAATCACCATTGGGTTATAGGTAATCTCTAAAACCTCGGCATGCCCTGTAGCACCGGTACATACTTCCTCGTAAGTTGGATTGGTTAAAGTACCGCCTTCATAACCAGATTTAACCGATACCACGCYTTTTAAACGTTGAAAAATGGCTTCAGTACACCAAAAACAGCCCATTCCGAATGTAGCTTTCTCTGTCTTTTTTCCTTGCGCATTTGCCTGATTTAAGGCCAATACCGATAAAAGAATTAAAATTATTTTTTTCATTGTGTGTTTATTTGTTTTTAAATGTAATGAAGCTATCATGATTTTTTATCTAATTGTTGAGATGGCAAATCATGATGGTTTCATTGTGTGTGTGTTATTTTATTAGTCGCAAATAACCAATTTACCTTACAGTTCATCAAGTTATTTTCTAGTTAATTATACGAAATTAAATAAGCTGTAGTTTGCGTTTAAATTATAATGGATTTAGTGTGACAATCGACTATTA
>NZ_JBFTRT010000607.1:0-2938 GCF_056399685.1 Pedobacter sp. 01N416 | reverse complement strand
GTTGTGTATTACCATTAACATAACTCTCTTCCATTTTGTTCAAAGTAGTTTCTAACTTATCACGTAAAGCAGCTAAACGAACTGATTCGCTTTCCATTTCTAAACGGCAAAGTTCGCAGGCTTTACCTAAACCTACAATACCAGGAACGTTTAATGTACCAGAACGCATTCCGCGCTCGTGGCCACCACCATCCATTTGTGCAGTAACTTTAACCCTTGGGTTTTTACGGCGAACGTAAAGTACACCAACACCTTTCGGACCGTACATTTTATGTGCCGAGAAAGCCATTAAGTCAATACCATCAGCATTTACATCAACAGGGATTTTACCAACTGCCTGCGTAGCATCAGTCATGAATAAAGCACCGTGTTTGTGTGCAATTGCTGCAATTTCTTTAACCGGTTGAATTACACCTATTTCGTTGTTGCCATACATAATCGAAACTAAAATCGTTTCAGGAGTCATAGCAGCTTCTAATTCAGCTAAATCAATTAAACCGTCTTCTTTAACGCCTAAATAAGTAACACGTGCTCCGTTTTTCTCTAAGTGTTTGCAGGTATCTAAAACTGCTTTATGTTCAGTAACCGCAGTTATAATGTGGTTACCTTTTTCTTTGTACATTTCAAATACACCTTTAATAGCCAGGTTATCGGCTTCAGTTGCACCTGATGTAAAAATAATTTCTTTTTCAGTACAGCCGATTAGTTTGGCTACCTGCTCACGGGCATAATCTACACCCTCTTCAGCCACCCAGCCAAACGCGTGATTACGACTTGCGGCATTTCCAAATTTCTCTGTAAAGTAAGGTAGCATTGCTTCCAACACCCTTGGATCTAACGGGGTAGTAGCATTATTATCTAAATATATCGGCTGTTTCATCTCTATTCTGTTAATTATAACACAAAGATACGAAAAAACTTATTTAACAATTATAAATAATAGCTATGACCTTATAGAGAAAAGCCGCATTTTTACATTCACATAACCTTATAATCTATGAATAAGATAGAACACATCGGCATCGCGGTAAAAGACCTTAACAGTTCTATAGATATTTATCAGAAACTATTGAATACCGATTGCTATAAAACTGAGCAAGTTGCATCCGAGTTTGTAAATACGGCTTTCTTTAAAACTGGCGAAAACAAGATCGAACTGCTTCAGGCTACTGCCCCAGATAGTGCAATTACTAAATTTATTGAAAAAAAAGGAGAGGGGATCCATCATGTCGCTTTTCTGGTTGATGATATTCTGGCAGAAATGGAACGCCTGCACAAAGAAGGTTTTGTGCTGCTCAGCGAGTCGCCAAAAAAGGGTGCAGATAATAAAATGGTGTGTTTTGTACATCCAAAAGATACCAATGGCGTATTGATTGAGATCTGCCAGGAAATTAAATGGATATAAGAGATGAAGTTTAGTTTTTTGATACCGTCATCCTCGCGCATGCGGGGATCTTAAAGCGGTTAATAACTTCATTATAATTTTGAAAACGAAACCTCTTGTGTTCCATAGCCTCTTCAGTCCTGCTAACCGCTATAGTCCCGATGAAGAATCGGGAGCTGCCGCTTTTATCAGGTTTATTTAAATTGGCCTGTGGTTCTTCGGTTAGTGCAAATTGCCTAACTCTAATGTTAATAAAATCGATCTTAAAATCCCGTAATCCTAAAAATCCTGTTCCATGTCATTAATTAGTATCATCAACAAAGATTTCGATATACCAGACAATCTTTCTGAAGATCAGTTGCGGGATGCAATGGTTGATGCCTTTGCTTATTTAATCGATAATGACTTTCCGAAACTGATTCAGATTTTATATAAGGCAGATGTAGATCAGTATAAATTAAAGGAACTGCTGGAAACGGTTGAAGGCTCGAGTTCGGCTGAAGTAATTGCCGATGCCTACATTGCCCGTCAGAAGGCTAAAATAGAAACCTGGAAAAAATACAGTCAAAAGAAGGATTAGGAGTGAAAGCTTATCCTTGCGAAGGATTAAAACGGTTGTACATATGCATATCAAAAAACGAAATAGAATTGATCTTATCCGCTTTTAGTACGAGGTCGGTTTTTAACTCATCTGTATTTGCAACCGAACCATCTTCAATATAACTGGCATAAACCGTTAAATACTGGGTGGTAAAAACCAGTTCTTTATCGTCAGCCTTGCGGTAGCCGCTAAAGGCAGGGGTAATTCGGATATAACTGGTGGTAAAGGGTTTGGGCAGCTCTTTAACCCAGCCAATGTAAAATTTGCCGCTATCCATGGTAAACTGTAAAAGATGGGCATCAAAAAAAGAAGAACTCAGTAAAAGCTCAAATTCATTTCCTGAAGTAGCTATTGCCCTTTTAATTGCCTTAAGGCGGTTAATGAAAAGATTTGCAATTTCTGTTGCGCCTACAGCAACAAATAACGACATGCTCGTGGTTCCGAAATAAGGGGTATGGATAGGGAGTAGTTTACTTAACTGTTCAACGGTTTCAGGAAAGATGGCAATGAATAATCCTCTTAATAAGAAGCATACACCTAAAAGCAGGATGCCTGCAAAAGCAGAATTTAACAGTACACGTTGGTTTTCTAGCCGATATTGTACGTATCTAAGGTATCTGAACCTAATAAGAATATAATAGCCGCCTACAAGAGGGAATAAGAGCAGGTTAAAAGGCATCTATATCGGCTATTTCTTGTTTTTATCCTTTTCTATCTTTTTGAAAATACTCGATTCCATTAAAGCACCCACCATTTGTCTGATCCTTGGCTGCGCAAAGAAATCGGGGCTTTTAATGTAGAGCTTTCCGCTACTGCTAGCATGGATAATTCCATCAAACTCGCTATCTTTTCTTTTGTCTGATCCTTGGCTGCGCAAAGAAATCGGGGCTTTTAATGTAGAGCTTTCCGCTACTGCTAGCATGGATAATTCCATCAAACTCGCTATCTTTTCT
>NZ_JBFTRT010000606.1:0-2940 GCF_056399685.1 Pedobacter sp. 01N416 | reverse complement strand
GTGCTCAGCTGAGTAAGCCGGTTTTCGTTGTAGGAGTGATGGAGAAGGTTTTGAAATTACTAATTCTTATTTGGGCTTGATCTAAATATTAGATATATTTTCCCAGGTAAAGTGATGGCTTTTTTTGCGTCACTAATAGGTGCAAGTTTGCCTATAACCGGCTTTCTAATCTGGTATGGTAGGAAATTCAAAAAGAAAGCTGTAAAGAAAGCGCCCGTTTTAACCGAAGGCGATAATAAGCCTGCTGGTTTTAAGCCGAGAGCTAAAATTCCGGAAAAAAAAGTGGAAGAAGTTTTGGAATAACACCATTTGTTTTTAACACATATTCCTGAGACGATCGTCATGCTGAATTTAATTCAGCATCTTTTCTACTATTAAGACCCTGAAATGAATTCAGGGTGACGAAACAAGAAAACCCGGACATTGTCCGGGTTTTCTTGTTTTAATGCCTTACAATTTTACCTTTTTAGTTTTTGGTTCTGGTTTTTCAGGTAATTGTATCGATAAAATCAAATCAATGCTTTCCGAGTTGGTTTCATAATCGGCTGCAATTTTTTCCCATCTTTTTAATTCTGATTGTAAGCTTTCGATTTCCTTGCCCAATGATTCGATCTTATTCTGGATTGATTTTCTAACGTTTGTATTTGCCATAACACAAAATTATGATTTGATGGCATATCTTTAAACTTCTTTGTGATGAAGATGCCTGTAAAAAATGCTAAGTGTTCTCTTTCAATGAGTTTTATTCTTATAAAATTTTCAACAATAGTGAAGAATCACCGAATTTGCTTACGATACCCAATAATTGTGCAATGATTTGCTATTTTTACCCAACATCCCCAATAAAATATGAAGAAAAATAATAACTGCGATCTTGAAACTTGTTTTATGTGCCAACTCACATTAAAAGAATGGCATTCTGCTATCGAGGGCCATAAACGAAATTTTATCGCTAAAAAAGGGGAAATAATTATCAAAGAGGGCGATCCGGTGAGTGGTGTTTATTTTGTTACTTCGGGTAATGTAAAAGTGCATAAACAATGGGGCGACAAAGAATTGATTTTACGTTTTGCAAACGATGGAGCCATAATTGGACATAGGGGAATCAGCAGCAGTATTTCTACCTATCCAATATCGGCAACAGCTTTAGAAACCACCAAACTTTGTTTTGTAGATATCGATTTTTTTAAAACTACCATAAAAGTAAACCAGGAATTTGCTTACGGTTTGTTGATGTTTTATGCAGATGAATTACATGCCTCAGAAAAGAAAATGCGTAATTTAGCTTTAATGTCGGTTAAGGGGAGGCTTGCCGTGGCTATTCTAGGATTAAGAGACCAATTTGGATTAGATGCCGAAGGATTTTTAAATTTAGCATTAAGCCGTCAGGATCTGGCTGCTTTTACCGGTGCCACTTACGAAACCGTTTTTAGGACCATGAACGAGCTGTTAGCAGAAAAGTTAATAATAGTGAAAGGAAAGCAAATTGGCATTTTAAACGAAGCTGGACTAACAGATTTGAGTAATAAATAATTAAGGTTTATAATTTTAATTTTTTAAAATTTATTGTTGTTATACTGAGCGTAGTCGAAGTATCTTTTCAAAATATTTATTTCGCTTAGCTTAATTAATAACCAGTTTTTAAATTATTAATATAATATGTTGGGAATCGTTTTATGTGGTGGGCAGAGTTTAAGAATGGGCACTGATAAAGGTTTGCTCAGTCATCAGGATAAATTATGGGCACAGATGGCAGCTGATAAATTAAGTGCGCTTGATCTCCCGGTAAAATTTTCAGTTAATCCATCGCAGCATGAAACCTATGCAGGTTATTTTGGGAATGAACACCTGATAGTTGACCATTCTTTACCTGATATCAAGGGACCATTATTGGGGGTGCTTTCTGCGCACTTATCAAATCCAGAGGAAGATCTGTTCTTATTGGCCTGCGATATGTTGTTGATGGAAGTCAGGTTGCTGGAAAAGCTAATCCATTCACTTAAAGCTGATGATTCTTTCGAGGCTTATATTTTCACCAAAGATGGTCAGCAAGAACCTTTATGCGGGATTTATAAAGTTGAGGGTTTGAAAAAAATTGTACACCTGCTTCAAACCAATGGTTTGGCCAAACACAGCATGAAATACGTTTTAAGTAATTTGCGAGTTTGCGAAATTGCCATTGAGGACCAGGATTATCGTTATTTCAGTAATTTTAATTCCCATGCAGAAATAAACGGCTTATAACAATTGCAAGGCTGATTGATCAATTTTAGTGAAATTGTCTTTTTCTCCTTCACAAAGCACACAACAATAACCTTCTGGTAAATCTTTAAATGCCGTACCTGGGTTAATGTTGTTTTCAATTTCGCCAATGCGCTCATTGTACACTGTTAAACAATTGTTACACTGATATAAAAACTCGCCATCTTTTTTTATCGTTTCTTCAGTTTGAAAGCTCTGTTTTTGATTACCGGTTTTTATCGCATTTAAACGGTATTTGTAAAACTTAAATATCGAACGCCTTACTTGTTCTGGTAATAAAAAACTAGGATTACTCCTGCTAAAAATTTCGCCGGTACGCTCGTTGGGGTTAAAATCCTTAGCACAAAGGATATCGTAAACGGGGAGTAGTTTTAAACCCAGTATATTAATCAAGTGGCGTTTTTGGATCAGGATACTACTGAAAACCTCACTTTTTTTGCGTGTTTTAATGCCAAAGCAGATTCCAAACGTCCTGGTATCATCAATGCTCAAATGTTTAACAAGGAAATTTTTTAACGCTAGACCTTCGTTACAATTGTCTTCCACCTGAAAGTTAAGTTCGTTGGCCGCATGCCGCATATTGATCTCAAATTCTTCGAGCAAGCCATTCCAAAGGTTTTTGTCTTTTTCATCAATCCCTTTTATAATAATGGTTTTCCAGGAGGTACAGCACAACTG
>NZ_JBFTRT010000605.1:0-5321 GCF_056399685.1 Pedobacter sp. 01N416 | reverse complement strand
CCAATGGCATGTCCGTCGTTTTTTACACGTTCAAAAACTTCGGGGTGTTTTACAATATTATCGCCAATGCAAAAAAATGTAGCTTTAGCATTAAAGACTTTTAAAGTTTTTAATACAAAATCTGTAACATTGGGTATAGGTCCATCGTCAAAGGTCAAATAAATAACTTTTTCGGTGCGGGATTTATTCCATAATAGTGATGGATAATACCATTTTAGCAGAAGCGGTGATTTGATCAGGTACATTTTAGCAGTAAAGTTACTAAATGCCTGTACAGATTGAAATTATTAAAGTTGTTTATATAGATTTGAAACAAATTATGAAGATGTTTACCAAGAATAAGTTAGTTACCGGATCTGCGTTATTAGTAGCATTAAGTTTTAGTCAGAAAATTAAGGCTCAAGAAGTTATCAGTATTCAACAGGCAGTAGAAAACACATTAAAAAACAATTTAAATATTAAACAAGCCGCTTTTAGTGCTTCTTTAAGTGAAGAAACTGTTCGTCAATCTAAAAATGCGCTCTTACCTACCTTAAATGGTACCATTAACCAGTCGATGCAATGGGGTAGAAGTCAACAGGTTTCAGGTTTATTCGAAAACACTCAAAATTATAATTTAAGTCCAAATGTAAGTACGAATGTTTCGCTTTTTGAAGGTGGTACTAAACTCAACCAGATCAGACAAAACAAAATTTTACTGGCCGCTAACGAAACCAATGTAGAAAAGGTAAAGAACGATCTGATTCTTCAGGTGGTTACGGCTTATCTTCAGGTGTTAAATAATGAAGATCAGGTAAAGGCTACAAAGCAACAATTAGATGTAGCCAATTCTACTTTAAAAAGGGAACAAGCACTATTAGATGTTGGAAATAAAACCCTGGCCGATATTTCTCAGGCAAAATCGCAGGCAGCCACGGCAGAGCTTAATTTAACAAATGCTCAAAACCAGCTAACCATATCTTATTTAACTTTAGGCCAATTGATGGAGATTCAACCTCCAATGACTTTTAAGGTTCAGCCTCCTTTGGTTAATGAGATGAGCAATATTCAAACCACTTATGTACCTACTGATATCTATAACCAGGCTTTAGCCACATTCCCTGATATTAAATTAGCGGAATTAAACAGTAAAGCAGCCGAAAAAGGTATTGCTGTAGCTAAGGGTGGATTCTTTCCTCAGATTAGTTTAGGAGCTGGTTTAGGATCGGCTTATTACTATCAGTTTAATTCGAGTTTTCCGATATCGAAATTTACCGATCAATTATCTGATAACTTTGGTCAGTATGTGAGTATGGGAATTTCCGTTCCGATTTTTAACGGATTCACGACCAGATCGGCAGTTAGAAAAGCGAAAATTAACTGGATGCAGCGTAAAACAGATGAGCAGCTATCAAAAAATAATTTGGTAAAAGTAATCAATCAGGCAGTTGCCGATCTTAGTGCTGCACAAAGTAGATACTCTTCTACCCAAAATGCTTTTCAGGCCCAGAAAGATGCTTTTTATGTAATTGATCAACGTTACAATGTAGGTTTGGTAAACTCACTGGATTACAGTACTGCTCAAACCAATAGAAACAAAGCCGAAATAGATTTTATCCAGGCTAAATATGATCTTTTATTCAGGGCAAAAGTAATTGATTACTATTTAGGCAAACAGATCACATTTTAAGATTAAAAGCTAAAAAATAAAAAAGGAAGCTTTGGTTTTATACCATAACATTACAACGTTTTAACTTTAAAACATTACATAATACAACAAACGAAATACAATCAATAAATTATGAAACTGAAGCACATTATTATTACCGTAGTTGCTATCATAGCTCTTCTAGTTATACTAAAGCTAACTGGAGTTATAGGCGGGAACAAAGCCGAAAAAGTAACTACAGAAAAAGCATCAGATAAAACTGTTGTTGAAACAGTTACTGCTAGTGGTAAAATTCAACCAGAAACTGAGGTTAAATTAAGTTCTGAAGTATCGGGAGAGGTAGTAGAATTAAAGGTAAAAGAAGGGGATATTGTTAAAGCAGGCCAATTGCTTTGTAAAGTACGTCCGGATGTTTTGCAATCAGGCTACGAGAGAACCGTAGCGAGTTTTAATGCGCAAAAATCAAGTGTTGCAGCTGCGCAACAACAATTGGCACAAAACCAGGCTAACTTTGTAAATGCAGACGCAACTTACAAACGTAATGTAGAGCTTTTTAAGAAAAAAGTAATATCGGCTTCAGAGTTTGATGCGGCAAAGGCTGCTTTTTTAACAGCAAAAGCCAATTTGGCCAGCGCAAAAGAAAATGTAACCGGTGCTAAATTTACTTTAGAGCAAACAGGGGCAAATGTTAAAGAAGCTGGTGCAAACTTAGCTAAAACAACAATTTATGCTCCGGTTGATGGCGTGGTTTCAAAATTGTCAATCGAATTGGGAGATCGTATTTTAGGAACTTCGCAAATGGCAGGTACAGAAATTATGCGTATCTCTAACCTATCATCAATGGAAGTTAATGTTGATGTTAACGAAAACGATATTACCCGTGTTAAAGTTGGCGATAAAGCTTCGATTGAGGTTGATGCTTTCTCCGATAAAAAATTTAGAGGTGTAGTAACCGAAATTGCAAGTTCATCAACAGCTGTTGGTACTGCGGTATCTACTTCAGTAGATCAGGTAACCAATTTCTCTGTAAAAATCAGGATTACTGAAGAACTAGCGGGTAAACAACAATCTATGTTTATTATCGTGAAATCTGGTGTTAAAACTGGCCAAGAAATTGTTACTGGTCCTTATTCTGCCATCCAAAACAAATTAAAAGACGGAATGATTGTAGAAAAAACATCTAAAGACCAATTGTTTAGCAAAGACGCTAAGAAGTAGTTTATAATTAATAGCAAGAAATAGTAACTTGCGTTGTTTAAGGTGTATTCCTAAGGGTTTAGGGTGTAAGGTTTAAGGTTGAGGGGCAATTGGTCCTAGCCTTACACCTTACACCTTTTGCCTTAAGCCTTTAAAAGGCCTTTACACCTTTTACCTTAAACATTTTTTATAAACATGGTACCTAAAATAGCAATGATTGGGGGCGGGAGCTGGGCTACTGCCATTGTTAAAATGCTTGCAGATAATTTATCTGAAAAGGAAATTTTTTGGTGGATGCGCAACGAGGCAGCCATAGCGCACATTAAAAAATTTAAACACAACCCTAATTATATCAGTTCTGTTGAGATTAAACTTACTCAGGACGACCATATCTCTTCAGATATCAATTCCATCATAAAATCTGCCGAATTTGTAATTCTAAACGTTCCGGCAGCATTTTTAAAAGACACTTTAACTTCCATTACCGCCGAAGATTTAAAGGGCAAAAAAATCATTTCAGCCATAAAAGGCATAGTACCCGAAGATAATCTGATTATCGGCGAATTTTTGCACGAAAATTATAATATCCCATACGATGATATTTTAGTGGTTAGCGGACCATGCCATGCCGAAGAAGTAGCTTTAGAAAAATTATCATACCTAACCATAGCCTGTACCGATGTAGACAAGGCATCAACATTTGCTTCATTTTTAAATACCCGATACATTAAAACAAACGTATCAGACGATATTTTCGGGACGGAATATGCTGCGGTTTTAAAAAATATTTATGCCGTAGCCAGCGGTATTTGTCATGGCATAGGTTATGGCGATAACTTTCAGGCCGTATTGATCAGCAATGCCATCCGCGAGATTAAACGTTTTGTTGATGCCGTTCACCCCATCAATAGGGATATTATGGAGTCGGCATATCTTGGCGATTTGTTGGTTACAGCGTATTCGCAGTTCAGCCGCAACCGTACGTTTGGTAACATGGTAGGCAAAGGTTACACCGTAAAATCTGCCCAATTGGAGATGAATATGGTTGCTGAAGGTTATTATGCGGTTAAGTGTATGCATATTAAAAATCAGGCGTACAATGTAGATATGCCAATTTGMAAGGCGGTGCACAGTATTATTTATGAAAACCGTTCGCCGCACATTGAAATGAAATTATTGGCAGAGAAATTAAATTAATGTCAACCTGAGGGATAATTTATGGTGTAAAAATCAATATAAATTACAGGAGAATTTAAAGAGGTGAGTCAATTAGAAGTATCGTCATTTCGATCCCGAAGATTCGGGAAGAAATCTTTAAATTCGATTTCAACAATATAGTTTAAAGATCTCTCCACTCCGCAGTGCTTCGGTCGAGATGACGATTTTTCTATCGAAATCTATTAATGCCAATATAGTCTAAGGATCTATTTTAATTTATTCTTCTCAGACTGGCAACCGCTCTACTTAAATTTGTAGCGAGCTTCATGTTTCCTTGCAACCGATTGCTGTTTAGCCCCGGGCGAAGCGGCATCCCTGTAGCGCAGCGAAAGGATACAGCGAAGAACGGGAACAGACTCTAATAGCTGCTGTGCCCATGCGCTCCAAAAAAACAATTTAAATCTTTTGTAAAGCAAGGTTGGTGCTTTTCTGATCTGGCAGTCCTTCTTTCCGCTTCTATCTTTTTGTGAGGGTTCGTGAAAACATTTTTGACGGTGCAGCAAAAAGGATAACCGCTTCAATAAGGTTTATTGAACGAGGGCTTTGCAAGAAATAAAAAATGAATGCTTATGAAAGAGGTAGGTAGGCGTTCTGTATTTTCTTGCACCACCAATTGTTTAGCCCCGGGCGAAGCGGCATCCCTGAAGCGCAGCGAAAGGATACAGCGGAGAACGGGAACAGACTCTAATAGCTGCTGTGCCCATGCGCTCCAAAAAAACAATTTAAATCTTTTGTAAAGCAGGTTCGATGCTTTTCGGTTCGGGTAGTCCTTCTTTTCGCTATTATCTTTTTGCGATGGTTAACGGGGGATGTTTTTAGCGGTGCAACAAAAAGTATAACCGCTTCAATAAGGTTTATTGAACGAGGGCTTTGCAAGAAATAAAAAATGAATGCTTATGAAAGAGGTAGGTAGGCGTTCTGCATTTTTTTTCGGCCGGTTGCTGTTTAGCCCCTGGCGAAGCGGCATCGCTGAAGCGCAGCGAAAGGATACAGCGAAGAACGGGAGCATACGTTAATAGTTCTATTGGCCCCGCGCTTCAAAAACAAATCATTATTTTTTGAAAAGTAGATTAGTTCTTTTTGATGTCTGCTAACTAAAACAAATCAATTGATCAATTGTTATCACTTAAATAAAATATAGCTGTCATGAAAAGAAAATTAGTAATGGGTTTATTAACGCTGGCCTTATTTGGAGGTGCAGCCTTAACTGTAAATGCTCAAGAAAAGAAAAAAACTGAAGTAGGTAAAGCATTAGATC
>NZ_JBFTRT010000604.1:0-6076 GCF_056399685.1 Pedobacter sp. 01N416 | reverse complement strand
GATTGCCATCCACCAAAAAGATGGATGCTGTTTTGACAAAACCATCAATTATAAATATGATACTAAAAATGTGCTTTACGAAGACTCATCGGTAATTGAAGATTCGAGTATTACAGATAATGTTACGGTGATTACGCAAAAACTTGTTGATGGAAAAATAAAAAGGACTGTGCAAAAATTTAAGATGAAAGATTATTACAATCAATAAGTCGAATTTTTAACCACAGGTACACACAGATAAGCACGGATTTCTGCGTTCGTTCCCTTTTTATTTTTTTCTGGTGGTAGCGCCTCGCTACGACATACCAATAAGTTTATTTTTTAGTGTCTTAGCAGGATGCTAAGACCAGATTGTGCGAAGTGCAACGCAGCCGAGAACCACAAAGTGTTCAGCGAAGCTAAATCTATCTGGAGAGCACTTTTAACTTAGATCTCTCCGCCATGTTCCGGTCGAGATGACGAACCTGTTATTAAAGACTTTTCTATTTAAAGTGCTGCTTTTACCAAAAATGGCAATATTTCTTTCTGGAAACTTACAAAGTTTTTACGAACGTCAGAATCACTAACTGAGGTAAATGCAAATGAAAATACTATGCTCTTACTGGCTTTTAGCAGAAAGGCTAATCCTTCTCTTCTGGCAGGGTTATTCTTAAAGTTATCCAATTGCAGGTAAGCGGCTAATAATAAAGCCTCAAGCTGATCTGACAAGTGTTTTAAGAATTCCTGTGAGTTTGCATTTTCGCGAACGAAATCCCACCCGATAAATTCGTTACAGGCCGTAAAAGATAAACGGCTGGTTTTCATTACCAATGCTTTTAAATGCTCTTCTTCTGATGCGTAGCTTAATTTATTATGCAGGATTTCGTGAAGATTCTGATCAAGGTAATCCATTAGGATACTATCCAGCACCTGTTCTTTACTTTCGAAATATTTGTAAATCGTTGCTTTGGCAATACGCGCCTTTTTAGCAATTTCGTTTACACTGGTTTTATGATAACCGTATTTTCTAAATAGTTCTTTGGCAGCCTTTTTTACTGTTTCTTTTATTTTTTCAGCTTCCATTTTAATTGCTTACGTGTAATAGTGTATTGCCCTGCAAAGAAATATTATATGCTTTTAAGCTTCTTTCTGCGGGGGCTTTTTGTGGGCTACCATCAAGCAGTGAAAATTTTGCGCCCGAACATGGATCGGTTGCGGTAAATCCACTGTCATCAGGCACTACTTTACAAATTTTTTCAGGATTTACGGTACTGCAACGATCAAATACGACATAACTGTTGGATGATATTCTCACAATAATTAAACCTCCAACACCCCGATCAGCAACTAGCATAACATTATGCTATATAAATACTTCATCATTAAATTAAAGCAGATTTAAATTGCTTCAAGAAACGTACATCGTTTTCAGAGAACAAACGCAGATCTTTAATTTCGTATTTCAGGTTGGTAATACGTTCTATTCCCATTCCAAATGCAAAACCGCTGTATTTTTTCGAATCGATACCACAATTTTCCAAAACATTGGGATCTACCATACCGCAGCCCAAAATCTCAACCCAACCACTGTATTTACAAAACTGGCAGCCTGCTCCTTTACAAATGGTACAAGAAATATCCATCTCTGCAGATGGCTCTGTAAAAGGAAAATATGATGGACGGAAACGCACTTTTGTACCTTCTCCGTATAATTCTTGAACGAAATAAAATAACGTTTGTTTTAAATCGGCAAATGAAACATTTTCATCAACATACAAACCTTCTACCTGATGGAAAAAGCAGTGTGCACGTGCAGAAATGGCTTCGTTACGGTAAACACGACCAGGCATGATTGCCCTGAATGGCGGTTGACCCTGCTCCATCATACGAACCTGTACAGAAGAAGTATGTGTACGCAGTGCAATATCGCCTTTTTCTCCACCTTTTTTTATGAAGAAAGTATCTTGCATGTCTCTTGCAGGATGCTCTTCAGGAAAATTCAGTGCTGAGAAGTTATGCCAATCATCTTCAATTTCAGGACCTTCTGCTACTGTAAAACCAAGTTTGGCAAAAATTTCTACAATTTCGCGGCGCACTAAAGCTAAAGGGTGGCGCGAGCCAATCTCGAAACCTTCACCTGGCAAAGTTAAATCTTGTTGTGCGTTTTCAGTTTTCACCTCGGCACTTTCTGTAGATTCTTTTAAGGTTAAGTATTTTGATTCGGCAAGTTGCTTAAACTCATTTAAAACTTTACCTAACGATCTTTTTTCTTCAACAGAAACAGATTTGAATTCGTCGAAAATCTCTTTGATTACGCCTTTACTTCCTAAATATTTGATGCGGAATTGCTCTAACTCGTCTGCTTTTTCAGTTACGAAAGCATTAATTTTATCGGTATATTGTGTTATTTTGTCCTGTAACATGGCTTCAAATATACGGCAAATTATCCAATAATTTTAGGGGTAAATGAGTTCAAATAATCTGTTTACAATACCATTATAAAAGAAAATGGACCCATAAACTATAAAAGCCGCTTAAGCGGCTTTTATAGTTATCGTAGATATATAGATTTTAAATTACACCCAATTCTTTCCCTACCTTAGTAAATGCAGCAATCGCTTTATCTAAGTGATGTTGCTCATGTCCGGCTGATAATTGTACACGGATTCTCGCTTTACCTTGAGGCACAACAGGATAAAAGAACCCGATTACATAAATACCTTCTTCTAACATTTTAGCAGCAAATTGTTGTGCAATTTTTGCATCGTACAACATTACCGGAACAATTGGATGGAAACCTGGTTTAATATCGAAACCAGCTGCAGTCATTTTTTCACGGAAATACTTCGTATTATTTTCTAATTTATCTCTTAACGAAGTGGTTTCACTTAACATATCTAATACTGCGATAGATGCGCCTGCAATTGCTGGCGCTAAGGTATTAGAGAACAAATAAGGACGTGAACGTTGACGCAACATATCAACGATTTCTTTTTTACCTGAAGTAAAACCGCCAGATGCACCACCTAAAGCTTTACCTAAAGTACCGGTGATGATATCAATACGGTCTATTACATTGAAGTGTTCGTGTGTTCCGCGGCCATTTTTACCGATAAAACCTGTACAGTGCGATTCATCGATCATAATCAAGGCCTCGTATTTATCGGCCAGATCTGCAATTTTATCCAGCGGAGCAACTGATCCGTCCATAGAGAAAGCACCATCGGTAACAATGATTCTATGTCTGCAATCTTTAGCAGCAATTAACTGTTTTTCCAGATCTTCCATATCTGCATTTTTATAACGGAAACGTTGTGCTTTACACAACCTAACACCGTCGATAATTGATGCGTGATTTAATTCATCAGAAATAATGGCATCTTCTGCATTAAATAATGGTTCAAAAACACCACCATTGGCATCAAATGCAGCAGCATACAAAATGGTATCTTCTGTACCTAAAAATTTAGAAATTTTAGCCTCCAATTCTTTATGTACATCTTGTGTGCCGCAGATAAAACGCACTGAAGACATTCCATAGCCATGATCGTCGATCGCTTTTTTAGCCGCTTCTATCACCTTTGGATGAGAAGAGAGCCCTAAATAATTATTTGCACAAAAGTTAACTACTTCAGCACCGCCACTTACCTTAATGTCGGCACCCTGAGGGGTAATAATAATTCTTTCGCGTTTAAATAATCCAGCGTTTTCGATTTCTTCAAGTTCTTTCTGAAGAACAGGTTGTAATGTTTTATACATGGCCTTTTTATATGGTTGATTTTACGCCCAAAGTTATAAAAAAAAGTCTTTACAGACCTAAAAAGGCAATTTTATACCTATATTTTGTAGACAAACGTTTGATCAATTAATTAATTACCACAAGATTTATTGATTTTAAGAAAATTAGTACTATTATTATTTCCCAAATCCGACAAAACCCAGATCCTATTGAATGGCGCTACTAATTATGGTCGCAAAAACTAATTACTACCAATATGAAATTTGATGAATTAAGTAATCAGCTGTTATTATTTTTTCAATCTTAACAAACTTTAACACCCCCCTATATGTATAGTCTTAAAAGTTATTCGATATTTATAGCTTACTAATCTAATTTATGATAAGAATTTGCGCGCTCCTATTTTTTTGTGGCCTCACCAATTTTGTTTTTGCTCAACAATTTACGATCACGGGTATAGTTAAAGATACCAACGGGCAGCCTGTTCCTTTTGCCTCGGTTTATTTAAAAAACACCACTACCGGCACATCTGCAAATGTTGATGGGAGATATTCGATGAAGCTAAAAACGGGAGAATACACACTAAATTTTAGGGCTGTGGGCTACAAACAGCAGGAACATATCATCAACCTTACCGATGATATTTCGCTCAACGTAACCCTAACATCCGAAAGTTATACTTTAGAAAATGTAAACATCAGGGCAAATGCCGAGGATCCGGCTTATGCCATTATCCGCAAAACCATTAAACAGAGAAAAACACACCTAAATGAAGTTAAGGAGTTTAGTTGTAATGTTTACATTAAAGGTGTACAACGTTTAAGGGGTGCTCCTAAAAAGTTTTTCGGTCAGGATATCCAAAAAGTTTTAGAACTTGATACCAATCGAAAAGGCATCATTTATTTATCAGAATCGCAGAGTAAGTTTAATTTTAGAAGGCCTAATGATGTGCACGAAGAAATGATTTCATCAAAAGTTGCCGGAAGAAACAATGCTTTCAGTTTTAATAAAGCATCTGATCTCATCATTAATTTCTATGATAATTACCTGCTCGAAAACAAATTAAGCACCAGGGGCTTCATTTCGCCAATTGCAGACAATGCCCTGTTTTACTATAAATACAAGTTGCTTGGCGAAACCAAAGAGAATGGAGAACTGATCCACAAAATAGAGGTCATCCCCCGTCGTGAAAATGATCCTGTGTTTAGGGGAATTATATACATTATTGATGGCAGCTGGAGAATTTACAATACCGATGTTTATTTAACTAAAAAATCAGGCATCAACTTTATCGATACCTTAAACATCAGCCAACAATTTACCAAGGTTAAGGAGGTTTATATGCCTACCGCGATCAATTTTCAATTTGCGGGTAATGTGTTAGGCTTTAAAATTGCAGGCTATTTTGTTGGTATTTATAGCAATTACAATGTTGACCCTAAGTTTCCTAAAAACTTTTTCAATGGCGAAATATTGAAAATAACTGAAATGGTGAACAAAAAAGACTCTACCTACTGGACAAACAATAGGCCGATTCCTTTAACAGGTGATGAGAAGCTCAATTACGTTAAAAAAGATAGTATTGCTAAATTAAAGGAATCGAAAAAGTATCTCGATTCACTAGAAAAAGACAACAATAAGTTTGGCATCGGCAAATTGCTGTTAAGAGGACATAGTGTTAACGATCGCTATGATAAGGAATACTGGTCTTTCGATCCGGTACTTAAAGCCATATTTTACAACACTGTAGAAGGTTTTGCAGTAAAATATGGGGTTACGTACAGAAAGGATTTCGAGAATAGAAGATCTTATTCTATCCGGCCTGAACTGAGGTATGGTTTTGCCAACAAAAAACTTACCGGAAGTTTAACCGGAAGTTACTATTACAATCCACTTAAAAGGGCCAGTGTAGGTGCATCGTTCGGAAATGGCATTTTTGACCTAAACAATCTGGGCTCAATGACTGCATTAGGCAATACCATTAACTCATTGCTTTACGAAAAAAACTTCTCGAAATTTTACGAGAAAAGCTTCATTAACATTAATACAACCAGAGAACTGGCAACAGGATTACAGGGAAGTGCGAGTGTAGATTATAGCAGGAACAAAAATTTAATCAATAACTCTACATTTAAGTTTATCGATGCCAAGGATAGGGAATTTACGTCGAACAATCCTTTTAGTCCAACTGTAGAAACGCCACTTTTTCCTACGTACAATTCCCTAAGTGCAACTGTAAGTTTAACCTACACTATCGGCCAGAAATACATTACCCGTCCAGATGGCAAGTTTTATACCGAATCTCACTTTCCTAGAATTACGGTATTATATAAAAAAGGATTTAACAACGTTTTAAAT
>NZ_JBFTRT010000603.1:0-4341 GCF_056399685.1 Pedobacter sp. 01N416 | reverse complement strand
GCATTAAGCTAGCAATTAATATAACGGTGGTTAATCGCATCATGAGCCATATTTTAGCGGTATGCCATCTGGGCATACCAATTTCATTAGTATATTTTTTATACATTTGTTCGTTTGGTTAGGTAGCGAGCCTGCTGCTTCGAAACTTTGGGCTACTACGATTCAATAGTTGATTTAATTATTAACGATGCCAAACATCGACCATCTCCCGATCACCATCGGGATTTGGTTTTTACAGCCTCAGCTTTTCTGTCGTATTTTTTTTTCCATCTTTTAATGTTTAGGTTAGTGGTTCGTTGATTTTTAATAAAAATATATTTACTTACTTACGTATACTTTTTTCCCATCAATTCTAAAATGAACTTTACCTGTTTGTTCCATTAGCTTTAAGATTGTTGCAAGACTTCTTGACCTTGAAGAAAATCCACCGAGTTTAAAGCTATTGGGCGCATCATCTTCATAAATCACATCCACATTGTACCATCTGGCAATTTTTCGCATATTGGTCTTGAAATCATCGTCTTTAAAAAGAAATTCATTGTTTTTCCATGCAACAATTTCTTCTGTATCCACTTCTTTTATGGTTATTTTATTGCCTGTTAAGGTAGATTGTTGATTTGGTTGAAGTATTTCTGAATGGGAGTTGCTATTTACTTTTACGCTCCCTTCTAACAAAGTTGTTTTAACAGAAGGTTCATCAGTATAGGCATTAACATTAAAATGGGTACCTAGTACTTCAATTTGCTGGTTGGCAGTAGTTACAATAAAGGGATGGGTTTTATCTTTAAAAACTTCAAAATATCCTTCACCAGTAATAGAAACTTCTCTTTTGTTCATTTTCGCAAAGCTGGTAGGGTATTTAAGCATAGTAGCTGCATTTAAAAATACAAGTGTGCCATCAGGCAGGCGAACACTAATCTGTTCACCTCTAGTCGTTGTAAGTGTATTGTAGTGTATCCCATCAGATTTTTGGTCTAATACTTCATATACAATTTGGCCGTCTTTGGTTTTAGATATTTTTACACCAGATTGATTAGCTATATTTCCTGATAGCGCATCATTAATTAGAATTTTTTTTCCGTTTGCCAATGTAAGTGTGGCGCCTTCTTTGCCCGGGGCAACATCGTTAACATGCGCAGTAGGATTTTTTGGTTTAGTTTGTTGATTTAACACATATAATAATCCAATGCTAAAAATTATGATAAAAACAGCAGCTACAATAGCGATACGGGGCCAAAGTTTAATTGACTTTTTAGGCTCGTTGTACTCCCGGATTCGATGAATTAGTTTATCTCTTACTTCAGCAACAGCATCAAGATGTTGGTTAGTTTCTCCAGTCTTCTTATCTGAATTAAAATAACTGGCAATTGACTGTTTCAGCAACGCCTCATTTTTATCGATTTCAAAGTAGTCGAGTAATTCATTTATTTCAGAAAGTGTACACTCCTGATTGAGGTACTTGCGAAATAATTGTTCTATATCTTCTTGAGTTTTCAATCCTGTCCTTTTTAATCAATACGCTGAAGAAAAGAAATAGGTCTGCTCGAAAATGAAATATTTTATAATTATTTTAATAAAGTGGCAGTAATGAAAGAAAGGACCACTAAGTCTGGGTTCTTAAGCAAATAATCTCTCACCACCTTATTGCCTTTTACAATGTGATCCTTGACTGTTGAGGTAGAAATGGAAAGGAGACTGGCCACCTGATCATAGCTTTTCCCTTCTAGCTTACAGAGCATAAAGATTTGCTTTCGCTGAGGCGGCAACAGATCAATTGCCTGCTGGATTAACTTCATACTCTCCTTACTGTGAATTGCCTCTTCGGCATGTGTATAGTAATCAACTGCATTCTGCAAAACAGTCTGAGCATATTTTCGATCCTTTGCCAGCTTCCGAAAATGGTCGTAAACAAGGTTTACCGCAATGGTAAATAAAAATGATCTGAATGGTTTTTTAACATCAACATTTTTTCGCTGAATCCAAATTTTGAAGAAAGCATCTTGAAGCAGTTCCTTTGCAGTTTCTTCATCATTGACCATATGATTAATCTTGGCAAACAACTGCTTGCTATAGGAATTGTAAAGTGTAGTAAAAGCATATTGATCCCCCTCGGCCATTTTAGTCAATATTTCACTTTCATCGGGAAGGGAATTAGATGCCATTCGTAATAATTATCACTCTTAAATTTACAAAATTTAAGCCTCAATGATAAATAAAATATCTCAAAGTTTCAGCAATGGCGTTTTATAATGGCATATGGTAATACATCAGTTTTCTGAGGCCAAAAATTCACCGGAAATTTTCTTGTCTTCTTATGATCAGTAAGCCAGTTCCAGAAAAAAACGGGAAAACTTACACTACAAATACGGGAAATTTCCCCTAGTCTGCCTGCCGGTAATCCGATACATTTGATCCATACATCTAGTTAAAATAATTGTTATGGAAAACAATCGCATGGAACTTTTATGCCATCGACTGAAGCGAAATCTTTAGTTCGGTTTCAAAATTAGCCCCGTTCATTCCATATTCAAAACTGTATCTGCCCGGATATGCCGGTGCTAGTCTGGCGCTGATATTGCTCAGGCCGGTGTTAAAGAGCAGGTGCGGATTGATCTGGGAACGCAGAAAGTCTTTTTCGGCTGTAATCAGCTGGAGCCTGAGCCGTTCGATCTCGAGCGCTTTCTGCATCTCCATATCTTTTTTCTTCAGGTAGTTTTTAAGGAAGAAAAAGCCGGTACCGTACATGATAAAAAATGTTGCCCTCCAGATGGTGACACCGATATAGCGTATGTTGAATACGAGTGCTGTCGCTCTTTGTCCCAGGCCTGTCAGCAGCAGATTGATCAGTGATGCTGCCCCAAGATAGAGCAGGATTTCAGATAACAACCCATGGCTGAACCTCACTTTTCGATAACTGGTGCTGCTGTACAATATCGGCATGATCCATAAGGAGTGAAAATAGAACATACCGATATTAAGTACATAGAAAAAGAAATAGTGCAGCGGATTGCTGAATTTTCCAGTCATCGCCCAGGCAAGGACAACTTCCATGAAAATGTAAATGCTCCAGCAAAACGCATGGATACGCAGCTCTTTTTTGCTTAGTTTTTTCATCTGATATAGTGGTTATGGCATTTGCTGGTGGTAGTGTTTTGTGCGGTGATAGCCTTTATGTATCCCGAAGTAGAAAGCATCTCGGCGTGATGTATAGCTATCCCAATCAGATCCTTCTTGGCAGGGATGAATTCCATGTCTTCTTTGAAAGGACGGCAGACCTTGAGTTCGATACTGTCTATGGGGCTTTTGATAATCAGGAGATAAAGGGGAATGCCATGCAGATCTTCCGTAATTCGATGCTGAATTACCAAAGATGCTACGGGCTGGAGGGCAATTAAGGTAAAAGGAATTGTTTTGCGCAAAAAAAAGCGGCAAAGTAATTTGTCGCTTTCCAGGAGTTAATTGCTGTTCAGAAAATTTGATCAGTAGCAGACGGTTTTCAATCTTTGCAAAGCTATCGGAAATGTATGCTCCCCTTCATGGTAAGAAATCATCTTGAATACTGATATTTATCAGATTCATTCGACTGGATTTATTTGGAACTTTGGGCGACAGTTTTATGGCCTTGCTTTAAATTGCTTTCCTGTCCTAGAAGGTTTTGCCATTTATGATTTTAAACCGGCCATATCACTTCTCTTTAGGGGCATATCATGGAGCGTAATTTATTTGGGCGCGATCAGATTTCATTATAATGCTTAGACACTTAGGACCAAAAAGGACATATGGGCATAATCTCAGATTGGCAAGCCTGTTAGGCATGACTGCTGGTTTTGTCAATGCTGAAGGCTATCTTGGATTTAGCATTCTTACCACAAACGTAACAGGACATGCTGCACTTTTTGCTGAAAGGATAGCCTTTCAGGATTGGGACACAGCGCGGGTTATCGCCCTATGGATGATGCTTTTTCTTGGTGGTGCATTTATTTCAGGTCTGATCTTGTCCTTTACAGGTCATAACCAACGTTACTCTTACTCAATTCCCATTCTCATCGAGATCGGTGTATTGCTGTTTTCAGCATTTTTCGGGGGAAGCTACAATGGAACGCTTCTCTCAAAGGAGTTGTTTGCCGGAAGTCTTCTTTTTGCCATGGGGATGCAGAATTCACTGGTGTCCATGGTGTCCGGCTCTGTCGTAAGGACTACCCATCTGACGGGTACTTTTACGGATCTGGGGATAGAACTGGCACAGGTACTGCGTAATGAAGGTCTGGAATGCAAGACTGTAAAATCGAAGATCAGGCTTCGGCTTGCTATTATTTTTTTCTTCATGGCAGGGGCAATTGC
>NZ_JBFTRT010000602.1:0-3000 GCF_056399685.1 Pedobacter sp. 01N416 | reverse complement strand
GATTATTACTCATATTAATTTGTGAGAATTTTGTTTTTATACTTTAATGCCAATACTTTGCTAATTCTATAACTATCTCCTAGTGGTTTGTCTATAAAAACCTGGCTTTGTTTAGTCCAGTCAAGTTCAAATTGGGTAACCTTTTCAAGAAATAATTTTTCATCAAAATCTTTGTTTTTGGCTACTGATGAGATGACATCATTAATAAACATCTCCCACCTTTTACGGTAATATGTTTTGGTTAAACCTGCCCAAGTGCGGTTACCATAATCATTTAAGCTTTGTGCTTTTGTACCCCAGGTAGTAATAATATTACGGGCATTTTCTTCGTAGTATTTGCGTTCGCTTTCTGAGGCGGCCATTTTTTTTGCATCATTTAACCATTTGCCTAGCAGAAAGGAAGATTGTGTATTTAACAGCAAATCAATGTCATCCAATACAGCTTTCATGCTTCGGCCTGTTAATTTTAAACCGGCTATATTCTTAGCTTTATAATTCTCGTTAAATTCATCCCTCAATTGGGTAAAATAATTGCCCAAAACCTGTCGTCCTATATTCGCTAAATCATATTTATAGGCACTGCTATTGATTGTTTTGCTTTTTAATAGAAGTTCCCATGCGGTAAAAAGAGCTTTATTACTATAATCAATTTTGTTAACAGTAGTCCAGTTTCCATTTCCAGTTAATGTAGGCCGGGCATTTGTTAATGTTCCTTGACCTAATTCTGCAGGTTGGTTATATATTTTTTGATGCAATATTTCCCAAGCTCTTTCTACATTTGTGTCTGCCGATCCAGTTCTTCTATTTGCCCAATTTTTAATCCAATCCTTGGTGTCTGCCAAATTAGTATTCCAAGCTTTTTCAAAAACATATTCATACATCATTGGGTTTACGTCAAAACCTTCTAAAGTAGAACCTATGCCCCATAAATTTTTATTGTTAGCCAATGCATTTTCCATTCTTTTTTCCACTTCGTCAACATTACCAGCAAGCATGGTATTACCACCAAAATTACCGAGGTAGCACCAAATAAAGGGCTGATTAAAGAATGAATTAGTCATTTTCCATACTTCAGTTTTTTCACAGTAGTAATCCAATAGCATAATTTTATCTTGTGGCACTGCTTTTAAAAACGATTCGATGCGTGGGTTTGTCCAATGTTCTCTCTCAAAATAATATACCCAGGTCATCATTAGCCAAGTGGCATCCTTATCAATAGAATTGATTCCTTCATAGATATTTTTAGAAACTTTGGCTAAATAATCAGGCTCCCAACTAGGTGGCTTTACTTCGTTAAAAGGGTCAGCTCCATAAATATGATCTGTACCAAAAATTGCGGTTTGTTCTTTTAAAAAAGCTTGCTGAATTTCGGTAAACAAGGGGTCAAAAGGATCTAGAAACGAACTTCTGTATTTATCTTCAAAACCACCCCATTCGCTCAATTTTGTAATTTTTGCCGTTGGATATTTATTTTGTAAAGCTTGAGGCACATGACCTGCAAAGGCTGGAAGAACTGGTTTCATGCCCAGCTGTCTTTCTCTTGCAAGTATCTTTTTTTGAAGCTGTTCTTGATTTTTAATCCACGACATAGGTAATGGTCCTTGCCAATGATCAAGGTTAGACATCCGGTGCCAAGGCAGATGTGCCGGGCCTGTAAAGTAGCCTCTTATCTCTTCATCGCTTAGTCCAAATTTTTTCCAAACGTTATACCAAACGGCTTCTTGCCCTGTTATCGCTAAAGGAGTATTAATTCCGTTCAATGCCATCCAATCAATCAATCGTTCCCAGTCTTTCCATTGCCACCAAGGCATGGTGTAACCAAAAGTGCAATAATTAAGAAAGAACCGTTTTGAAACACGTGCATCCCTTTTTACTTTTTGGGTTACCTGTGGTAGCACTTTTGGAAGTATTATAGGATCATTTGCATACCAAGAAACCGATGTTTTACAATAATATTTGAGATAGTGGTTTAGGGCAACAGATAGGGCGATATTATTATTCCCCCTTAAAATTATTTTTCCGTATTTACTCTCCAACTCAAATACATCATTATTACTGGCTAGCTTTTCTACTTCAAAATATTGTGTGCGGTTAGGTACCACCCTTGCAAGCAATTTTTTAAATTCTCCAACTTCATCTACCTCGCTTGCAAATAAAAAATTATTGCAAAGCAGTAGCAGTACAGCCAAAATTTGGCTGGTAAGTTTTATCTTTTTTTTCATTGAATTTAATTTGTTTTTAGCAGTAATGAAGCTATCATAAAATCTAAAGAAAAACCATTAAACAAGCATACAGGAGATCAAAATTAACCGACCTTTCTGTATGCTTAGCATAGCTAATTTTAATTGTAACCTGGATTTTGAGGTAATAAATTTTTACCCATCAAATTAATTTGGTCTTGAGGTATGGGCCTTAAATAATCGCGGTTTGGATTATCCATTTGTCTGGCACCAGCTACTTTATATGTACCACTGCTCAAATAGGCTCCTAAAACAGTTCCATTCATCGTGCCGTTTGTACCCGCAGCGATGCTCCAACGTTTAATATCAAACCATCTCAAGCCTTCAAAGGCCAATTCTACTCTACGCTCATTGCGTACAATATTTCTTAAAGCAGCTTGTGTACCCAATATAACTTCCGGGTAATGGGTAATATCCGTTGGCACAGTACCATAAGCTCTTGATCTTACATCGTTAATAGCGTTTATCACCGATGGATCTATTTGGCCTGCCTCTATTTTGGCCTCTGCATAAATTAACAATACTTCAGCATACCTCATCAGCATATAATCTGTAGAATATTTGGGTGTATTGTTTATTACTTCGTTAGTAATATATTTAATTACGCCATAACCAGTAGCGTGTGCTGCCAGTTCTCCGCTCTCTGAATTGAGGGTTATGCCTTTTACTACTGAGCCTGTGTGGCCAACGGTAAAATCGAGCCTTGGATCGCGATTTGCAAACCTACTTGTTGTTGTAGTTTCATTAACGGGTACAACCA
>NZ_JBFTRT010000601.1:0-5561 GCF_056399685.1 Pedobacter sp. 01N416 | reverse complement strand
CAGCCGATCACAATAAATGAGTACATCTATAATGATGAATTTCTTTCAGAAAGCCAAACAAATAGGTGCTACTCATCAGGCTTTGAAATTACCGGCGAGAAAAATGAGTCGCTAAACACAATGTACATCACATTCGATATTGTTTATAATGTGGGTAGTACCAATGATGAGGAAGTTGTTACCCACACTGGTCCGGGTAAGTACAGCATCGCCATTTCATTTGAAGAAGGTGGAGACGTATTTATTTCTTACAAAAGTTCTTGTCAGTTTAACTTCGAAAGTGAAGGCTTCGACGCTGATGTAACTTCCTTAACTGATTTTTTAAGGGATTATCAAGCGCATACCAGATCATTTTTTAATCAATACGGACATAAGCCCTTAATCGCAATTGAAGAAGAAACACGAAAACAACAGCCGCTACTGGCCGATGCCGAAATAGCAATCGAAAACTTACGGGCGAATAATATGTACGAGTTTTAACGCAACCTGCTTCAGCTATAAAAAGCACTTATCTTGCAAAACGTCTTTATTAAACTTATCTCCGGTATATTATCTATCCCACCACACCCTAGCAGTAAGTACATCACCTCCAGCTATTCTGGCTACAGCATCTTTATAATTTTGGGGGTTGTTCAGCACCTCTGTTGATAGGTAGATCATCCTGCGGGGAATGGTGCCATTGGTAACGTTGCCTTTGTAATTTACGGGAATAAGCTTGGGATAATCGCTCCTTTTCCAGTTTAGCCAGGCTTCTATAAAATTAAAATCCGTTCCTGTAGTTACCCAGTATTGTGTATTGATTGCGCTTAGTGCATTTTGTGTACTGCTTTCATCAAGTGGATTCAGGTTTACGAATGCAGTGATTTTATTGGCATCAACCGCAGCTAAAGGATCCAGCTGTGCAAGCGATTGGATTGCGCCGGTTAAGCCATTGGTGTAGTGCAGGTTTGCAGTTCCGCTTATATTCCATCCTCTCACTTTAGCTTCTGCAAGCAAAAATTCGATTTCTGCGTAACTCAGGATAAAAATTGGGCCACCTAGTTTAAGGTACATCGCGGTGCGTGGTCTGGAATACTTTCCGAGCGGGGCAAGGTCACTTCCGCTACCTGTACCACCCGGATAGTTTGGCGAACGACTGATATCGGTGGTTCCACCCTGTAGATCGTATCCATTTGGCATCCCAAGCTGAACAGCTGCATCGGTATTTCCGCTTAAATTCTGATCTGCATTTTTGGCCAATCCATCTTTCGGTACTTCACCTATCACTTCCAACCTGGGGTCGTTGGTATTTTTTAACTGATCAATTAGGGTTTTACTCCACCGTACTTCCAAATAGTCGGAAAATGTTCTTAAAGCAAGCGATGTCCCATTTTGGCTGTTAAAAGAAGAAGCATCGGTTAAAAGAATCGCATTGTCGTTAATACTGTTAAAAGTTTTGCCTGCAGCCTTTTCGGTCCAAATTCTGGCCTTCTCAGGATCTACTTTCGTTAATCGCATGGCAATCCTAACCATTAACGAATAACCAAATTTTTTCCATTTACCGATATCGCCTTTATAAAAAAGATCAGCACTTGGTCCGGGTTTTTCGATATCCAATTGCGCGGTAGCCGTTTCGAGATCGTTCAGCATGTGGGTATAAATATCTTCCTGACGATCGTAAACGGGATATTTAACACCTTGCATCGCTTTAACAGCCTGTGTATAGGGCACATCACCATAAGTATCGGTAATCCGTTGCAAAATCAATACGAACATAATATCACCAATCGCAATCAGGTTTTTATAGGCCGCTGGATCTTTTAATCGGGCCAGTCGTTGCATCTCTCTGATGTAAGAGGCATCAGCATAACCTTCATCAAAAATACGACCCTGATAATCGGTAAAACTGCCCACGTTGATGTATTTATCACCATTGTTGTAATAATAATAAGTTGAGGCAAGCAACTGCATCATGGTACTCTGATACAAAAGCTGATAATAGCCCAGGTTGGCGTATTTTAACTGTGCCTGTGCGAGTAGACTGTTTGGATCGTAATTGTCTTCTGTGAGTTTTGTTGGATCGGTATTGATTTCGTCCAGCTTTTCCTTAGAACAACTGCCCATTAAAGCCAGGAAAAAAGCACCCAAAACACACAACTTTCTCATGGCCATCTTATTTGAATTTAAAATTAAAATTAACCCCAAATGTACGTGTTGCAGGCAATGAAGCCCCTTCTATCCCGGCATAACCCAATGTTGGCGAGAACTGCGATTCAGGATCTATATTTTTAGTGTATTTAAGCAAAGTAAACAGGTTCCGCGCGACCATATCTATCCCTATACTACTAAAAGGTGTTCTTTTTAAAAAACGTTCGCTAAAAGAATAACCTAATGTGGCCTGCCTTAGCTTGATAAAACTGCCATTGAGTACCGATAATGCAGAAATATTGGTGGCCAGTTCAGGGTAATAGGCATAAGCCGGAACATTAATCGTGTTCTTCTGCCCATTTTCTAACACGCCATCGGCAACAATCCCTGTCTCCCTACCCAATAAAGTTGCCTTGTTTAAGCCAAGTACATAACTGTAATATTCTGTTGCGGATAGGATTTTATTGCCAAAGCGATAATCGATCAAAAAGGAAAAACTAAACTGTTTATAGCTAAAACTGTTGCTTATCCCTCCATATAAAGTAGGCATGGTGCCGCCCATTGGAATAAAATTACCCCGTTTAGGTATGCCATCCGATCCGATAATGATGTTTCCATTAGCATCCCGCAGATATAACTGATTGTTTTGCATTAATAATTTCGTTGTGGGTTATGCGGTTGAAATAGGTAAAATCGACATCCAAACGGCTATTGAAAAATTTAAGGTCGAGGCCTGCCTCTATTTCATTTAGGGTAAACGGTTTTAAATTGTAATTGGGTAAATCTCCTGAAAAACCACCTACAGGCACACCATTTACCTGATTATCTACGGTATAATAGATTTGCGTGGTGTACGGAACAATGGGCTCGCCACTGGTTTTGGCAAAATCCAACCGCAATTTACCAAAATCGAGACCCTTTAATCTCAGCAGATCTGAAAAAATAAAACTGCCCGATACACCGGGTACAAATATGCCCCGGTTGTTAGCAGGCAAGGTAGAATAGATATCATAACGCCCGGTAACGGAGAAGTTAAGATAACGCTGATAGCTGAGATCGGCAGTGTAATAAGCCGATTCGGTTACAATTCTGGATATGGCCAATGTTTTGGTACTGGTAATCAGATTTTCTGGCACATACAGATATGGCACTTTAAACTGCGATCCTTTCAGTTTTTCGGTATTGCCCTTTCTTTCGCGATAATTTGCGCCCATTGAAAATTCGAGGTTCAATTTATCGCTCAGGTTTCTGGTTGCACTAAACAAAATATCGCTATTAAGCTCTGAAGTATGGTTTTGATCATAGGCATTTATACCGCCCTGCCTGTTAATGGAAAATGCAGTCCCTGTAGGTAAAACACTCACCACTTCATCTTTACTCGAATCGTAGCCAATTCTGCCCTGCAGTGATGCCCAGCTGGCCAACTTATATTTTAATACGGCTGATGTGATATAACGGTTTCTATTGGCATAATCGGCCTGTTTGTTCATTAAAAAATAAGGATTGGTTTTATATTCATCCGCATTCCACCGCGTTTCAAAACCTGTTTCAGTATCAAAACCAGGGGCTAAGATCGATTGATCTAAACTGGTTGCTAAAGCTGAAATCCCATAATTTGCATTTAAAGGGCCATCACTGAGGTAACTTTTGTTTTTGTTCCTTTCGTAAATGTAGTTACCGGTAAAGCTCAACGATATTTTAGAACTTAGCGCTACTGTACAATAAAAATTTAACGTTTTACGGTTTAGGGATCCATTGCTTAAAACAGAGTTGTAATCTAAATTAGAAACCGAAACACGATAGTTGTTATTGGTATTTCCACCAACCAGCGATAGTGTATTAATAAAGGCTGGAGCGGTGCGGTAAAAAGTCTGGATGTTATTTTTAACGGGAGCATAAGGGCGCATAGAACCATCTACCTGAGGGCTTAATTTACCGTCCATAAGTTCTCCCCAGCTCAACAAACCCGTGGTAATTGCATTGTACAGATCGGCAGGACGTTTATTTTGTGTACCCTGACCGTACAAATATTGAAAATCAGTAGAATTAACCGGCACATCGAAGGCCAGGTTTGCATTGTACTCCAGCCTTGGTCCGGTATTTTCTCCACCGCTTTTCAGGTTGATGAGGATTACACCATTTGCAGCCCTTGCGCCATATAAAGCCGAAGCGGCCGACCCTTTCAATATCGTAATGGTTTCAATATCATCTGGGTTAATGTTACTAATGCCATCGCCATAATCGGCCCCGCCATATTCATTTGCACTTCCACGAATGCTGTTATCAATGGGGACACCATTTACGATAAATAACGGAGAGGCAGCAGTCATACTGGAAACACCACGGATGAGTATGCGTGCCGCAGATCCCGGACCACCGTTTACACCAGTAATGTTAARTCCCGCTACCCTACCCTGTAGCGCCATAATCATATTACTTTCTCTTGCCTTGATGATTGAAGAACCTTTAATGGTAGTTAAGGCATAGCCAACTTTATGATTATCTTTTTCGATACCCAAAGCCGTAATTACAACCTCTTTTAAAAAACGGACACTATCAGAATCCATTTTTCCTTCGGTATTTTTTCTGATTACGATTAAATTATTCGGCAAAAGAGAATAGGTATAATCACTATTGCGCAGCAATTGATCGATCACCTTTATGGCCTCCTCTTCTTCTACCTTGATTGATACCTGATGTTTAGGGATTTTAGATTCACTATAGGCGAAATGATAAACAGTTTGTTGTTGTATAGCTTCAACAACCTGCTCAAAATTTACTCCGTTAAAATTTAAG
Organism: Pedobacter sp. 01N416; assembly: GCF_056399685.1. Taxonomy (NCBI): domain Bacteria; kingdom Pseudomonadati; phylum Bacteroidota; class Sphingobacteriia; order Sphingobacteriales; family Sphingobacteriaceae; genus Pedobacter; species Pedobacter sp. 01N416. The sequence goes on along the minus strand of NZ_JBFTRT010000601.1, from coordinate 638 downwards.
GTTACTTTAGTTTGCGCATTGCTACATAGCGGAAAAATCAATCCAATTAACAATATGATTCTCTGCGCACAATTCATGGCTACAAATATACATTGCTTAACTGTTTGTCCTAACGGTAGATATAGACATTTTTCCCCTTTATCGAATAATTGAAATTTTCGATCAGTTTTAGCACATTTAAAGCTTCGGCAATGGTTTCTTTATCTACATGTCCGGTAAATTTCGCCGTTTTAAGATCAGCTTCTTTAAAGGTTATTTTAACATCGTACCACCGCTCAAAAAGCCTGGCAATTTCATCAAAACAGTTGTTTTTATAGATGAGTTCGTGGTTTGTCCATGCGGTTTCCATTACTTTGTCGGTCCCTGTTCCACGATAATGGGTGAGCTGGCTTAAATTTGGTTTGCTACCCACCAAGGTAAATTTATCGTTTGGCTTTAAGATAAAAGTTTGCTTGGTGTTATTTTTAAGCGAGATAGCAACGCTTCCTCTAATTAAGGTAGTTTCGGTAAAAGCATCATTCTGGTAAGCTTTAACATCGAATGCGGTACCCAGTACTTTTACGGCCAATTGCTYGGTGTGCACAATAAAAGGGTGTTTAGGATCTTTTTTAACATCAAAAAATGCCTCACCAGATAAG
>NZ_JBFTRT010000600.1:0-3010 GCF_056399685.1 Pedobacter sp. 01N416 | reverse complement strand
GGTAGGTAAGGACACAGAAGAGATTAACATCATTTTTGATAAACAAGGTTGTGAAGATGTACAGAAAGAACTGAAATCTGCCTTTGAAACCGACAGCTACCTATCGTTAAACTATGCAACGGTAAAAGCGGCAATCCATACCTCAAATTTTATTTTCATCCCTGATGAATGGTTTGATGGTGAAAATCTGTCCGTTTATGCCAAGTATTTAGGTTCCGACGCTAAAGTTTATACTAAACACAACGATAAGCTAGGTTTTAATACCGTTTTCTGTTTAGATGAGCATTTAAAATCAAATCTGCCTGAAAAAACAGATTTATTTCCACAGTCTGAGCCATTAATGGTTTTATTTAATCATTTGGCAGACGAATCTTTATTAATAGATTTTACAGCAGTATCTTTCAATGTACTCTACATAAAAGATAAAAAGATAGTTTTTCAAAACCATTATCAATCAGAGAACGCTGAGGAGTTTAATTATTTCCTATTGCTGATGATTGAACAACTGGGCTTAACTGATGCCATTCCCGTTTATTTACAAGGCATTATAAACGAAGATGATGAGCATTATAACTGCTTATTAAAATACTTTAACCAACTTTATTTCTTTCTTCCTGCTGGAAAACAAAATAGCGAATTACTGGCCGATATGCCTAAACACTATTTCAGCGGTCTCCTTGCTTTAGATTTATGCGAATAATTGGTGGCAAATTAAAGGGCATCCGTTTGCAGCCCCCTGCAAATTTACCGGTGCGCCCAACTACGGATATGGCCAAAGAAGCACTTTTCAATATCCTCAACAACAAATATGATTTCGAAACATGTTCTGTTCTGGATTTATTCTGCGGCACTGGAAATTTAACTTTTGAGTTTGCCTCACGCGGTGCAGAAAGTATTTTAGCCGTTGATATGGATTACGGTTGCGTAAACTGGGTTAAAAACACAGCAAAACAACACCAGTTTGATCAAGTTGATGTGCGTAAAGGCGATGTTTTCAAGTTATTAAAACAAATGACTGGTGCTTACGACCTGATCTTTGCCGATCCGCCCTACAATATGCCCAACATTCCACAGATTCCGGTAATGGTAAAGGAGCAACAATTGCTTAAGCCTGATGGCCTGTTAATTGTAGAACACCAAAGTAACATGAAACTGAACAGCCAGCCCGGCTACACCGAAACCAGAAAATACGGCAATTCATCGTTCAGTTTTTTTGAGTTATAGTAGTTCAATCGTTCATTGGTCATTAGTTCATTGGTTAATGGCGCATAGTTAATTTATTTTTAGAAAGCGGGCACACAGCGCCTTATGGCGGCCTTCAGTCCTGCTTTTCATTGCAAGTCCTCACCCGATAAAGGATCGGGTTCCGGGCTTTCCATTGCAATCAGGCATATTGTCAATGACCTGCTTCAATCATATTCCGTTGAACTTCTTAATGTCCTTAATTTCTTAATGGTAAAAGATTAAGCCGGGTGCATTCCGTGTAAATCCGTGTTTCCGTGGCAAAAAATAACCCTCTTTGTGTTCTTCGTGTCTTAGTGGTAAATAATTTCACCATAAAAATCTATATTTGAATCATGAAGATAGCGCTATTTCCAGGCTCATTTGATCCGATCACTATTGCTCACGTAAACATTTTACAACGTGCCACTCCACTTTTCGATAAAATTGTAGTGGGTATCGGACTAAACAGTTCTAAACAGAATTTCTTAAGTGCAGAACAGCGTCTTCAGATTTTACAGACTGTTTTTAAAGGCTATCAGAATATCGAAATCCAAACTTACGAAGGTTTAACAGTAGATTTTTGCCGGAAAATAGATGCCACCTATATGGTACGTGGTATCCGTTCGGCTGCTGATTTCGAATACGAAAGAGCCATCGCCCAAATCAATCAGACCATGATGCCCGAAGTAGAAACCATTTTACTGTTAAGCAAACCCGAATATTCGGCCATCAGCTCTACCATTGTGCGCGATATTTTAAGAAACCATGGCGATGTAAGCCCATTTGTACCCAAAGAAGCACTTAGTTTTTTATAGTACTCCGTTAATCTAAAGATCGTCATTGCGAGGAGGCTTTTTCAGCCGAGGAAGCAATCTTACAACGATCGCTACATAGTGTGCGTTGTAAGATTCCCGCCTGCGCGGGAAAGACGACCAATCTACTGGAATCTCATCTGTGTTCATCCTCTTTATCTGTGGTTAAATTATTTAATTTAAAATGTAACGTTTTAAAGAATCGGTTACCAATAGGTTATAATATTAAATGAAAGAAACAGAAAATACATTTCTCGCCCTGATCAACCAGCACAAAGCGATTATACATAAGATTTCTAAAATGTATATGAACGGTGCTGAAGAACAGCGCGATCTGTTTCAGGAAATCGTATTACAGCTTTGGAAAGCCTACCCAACTTTTAAGGGCAACTCCAAATTTAGTACATGGATGTATCGTGTTTCCTTAAATACGGCGCTAATTTACTTTAAAAGGGACAATAGAAAAGTAGATAAAACACCGTTGGATGAAAATATTGATGTAATAGATGTAAATGAGAGCGAAGGAAAAGAAGAGAAACTGGCCTATTTGTATACTGCCGTGCAAGAGCTGAATGTTATAGAAAAAGCATTGATATTTCTCTTTCTCGAAAACCAATCCCATCGCGAAATTGCCGAAAACCTGGGCATTAGCGAAGTAAATGCAAGGGTTAAACTGAACAGAACTAAAGAAAAATTACAATTTATCATAAAGAAAAACGGTTATGAATTTTGACGATATAAAAAATGAATGGAATGCTGAAAGTCCTCAAGGAAGCAACATTTCTACCGATATGCTTAAAATAAAACAGGCACATACCCCAATTGATAAAATAAGGGCGAAAATGAAACACGAGTTTTTTTACCAGATCTTCTTTTTGGTACTCATGGCCTTTGTTCCTTACTTTTTTAGCTTTTCATCGGCAATGAATCAGGTGCCTTACTTTTTTAGCTTTTCATCGGCAATGAATCAGGTG
>NZ_JBFTRT010000599.1:0-4605 GCF_056399685.1 Pedobacter sp. 01N416 | reverse complement strand
CCCCAAGCTGGTGCGAGCTTGTAGCTCGTATCCAAATTAACTTAAATTATATCAATTTCTAACAAACCCCTTTCTCCAGAAAAATCTATTGCACTACTATACTTCCAATGGTAATCTTCTGTTATAAAGCCCGCCTCAAATGGATTGTTGTGTCTCGAAAATAATGAAAGTTTAGGATTGCGACTTTCTAGATTTTAGAACTATGGCTTTTGTATATTGGTACGAGTTAAAAACTCGTACCAGCACAATTATCTAACTGCAATCCGCTCGGACTAGCAGAGGAGACTGTTATAGGCCTATACTTCCCTCACTAGGAAACCTAACGCCTATCGTATCTCAGAAATGAAATTCAATAGCCTGTCGATATTATTTTTATCTGAAATTAAATTAGTCAAGCTATCGTCAAGCACATCACAATCAACTCTTTCCAATTCCCAACGATCATGAATCAGTTTAATATTAAAAGTAATAATATTATCATTATACAAACCTACCCAAACCTTTCTTAAAAAACCGTCTCTTTTTTTTGGGTCTAAATGAATAAACCCTGAAAAGCCCAATTGATCAAACCTTGAATCATCCATATTTTATTTTTTCTTRAATACAACATCAACTCCGGTATAATTGCCTCCTGCATCTTTAGTGGTATTTTCAATAACAGTTTTTCCAAAACCATTTTTTTGAGCCAATTTACCGGTAAAAGTGCCAAGAGCGGCCTCTTCAAGAGATTTCCCTTGATTTACTAAGCTATTAAATGTATTTAAATTATCGCCAAGCGACCCAGCTTTCCAGTTACCCCATCTAGCGCAAGTCTTAACGCCCTGGCCCAAGCAAAGGCCCGACTTGTGCTTTAGTCAAAAAATATATTAATCTCTTAAGAAAATTTAAAGCACAAGTCAGCCACCAACACTGCCCTAGCTGCTAAGACTTGCGCTAGTGAGGGCATTAAATAAAATGATAAATCATTTCTATACTTCATACATCCGAACAAATAACTATTTTCTATATTTTTCTGTACTTTATCTATCATGATAGTTATGGTTTTTCTATTTTTCCAGTTCCTTTTATAGCCCCCTTCTGTAATTTTTCGATATAATTAGCAGGGCCAATGAGGGATACATTACTGTCGTTATTTAAAGTCACAAAATCCATCTTGATGTAACTTTATCCAAGCTGTTTCTTCCTCTGAAATCTTACTATTTAAAGGATGTTCTGAATAATCTTTTATGACCTCCAAACACTCTTTTTTTAATCGATTATTGGGGTTCCCATAATCATATATTATATGAGCTGCCCACAGTGGAACAAAATATTGGCTCTCTCTGAAGAATTTTGCAAACTCTTCAATTTCATTACTATTAAGATACTCCATTCCAATATCAATTAATAGCTGGTAATCCAAGTCCTGATAATTAATTGGATTGGATGGAGTAATCCCTTTAAAATAGTTCATTTTGCATTGCAATAAAAAGCGATCGCCTCTGTTATTCATTATTATTTTATTATTTAACTTTATTTATGGTGACTCCTCCCCCCAAGCTGGTGCGAGCTTGTAGCTCGTATCCAAATTAACTTAAATTATATCAATTTCTAACAAACCCTTTTCTCCAGAAAAATCTATTGCATTACTATGCTTCCAATGGTAATCTTCTGTTATAAAGCCCAATCTAGCGCAAGTCTTAGCGCCTCGGCACAAGCAAAGGCCTGACTTGTGCTTTCTCTAAATCAATACATCAATCTCTATCAATCCTTTGCCTCCTTCATAATCTACAGCACTACTGTATAAATAGTCAGCTGCATTTGTCACCAGTCCCGCCTCTACCGGATTATTGTGAAGATAATGAATTCGTTCTTCAAACATATTGAGATGTGGATCTAGTTCGATAGGATGGTTATCCTGCCTCCAAAATTGAAAGTTTTTATTATTGCTATTTTGTTGCCCGGCTTTTGAAAACAGGTAGAGCATCCAATCTTTTCTACTTTCGATCATGCTTTCTTTTATTTCTTTTAAGATCCTAAATGATGAATACTTCTTCAAATCGCGCATGATATTAGGCAATAGATAACCTTCCCTACTGCTTACAATTAAATGGACATGGTTGCTCATGATTACCCAGGCATGTAAGTTAAGGCCTTTTTCTTTTCTACAATAAGATAAGCTTTCCAATAAAAGATCTCTGTAAATAGCACGTGTAAAAATATCAATCCAGTCTACAACGGCAAAAGAAACAAAATATATTGCTGTCGGATCATGAAACTTATATTTTGTACACATAACTAAATATAAAACGATTATGGCAGATCATCAATTTATAAAAAAGCTTAACGTGGCGAAGAACATCTTAATAAGATTTTGACTAACTAAGTATTATGAAGGCACAAGTCAGCCACCCCTCTAGTCCAAACACTAAGACTTGCGCTAGTGAGGGAATGCTGGAAAAGTAAAAAGCCCGGCACAAACGCCAGGATAAGATTATTTTAAAGCACAAGTCAACCAGCTCACAAGCCTGCACACCAAGACTTGCGCTAGGAAGGAGCTAAAGATATCTAACTAGATAACAAATTCATCAAAAAGTGCATCAAGAAACTCACTTAATTCAGGAAAACTATCATAAATACTTATTTTACCTCTATCAAAATTCTGCTTCAAATAAGTGATGCCTAAAGAAGTTATATTATAATCAATATTAACATTACCACTAATATCCTTGATTATTAATCCATTATTTATCATTTCTTCTTTTAATTCTATATCGGATAAAATTCCAAATTTCCAATGTAGCACTCTTCATATGATTAAACAGTTAATTGGTTAACTACCTAACTGCAAAAGGTATATGTTGAAAAGGATATTTGGAAACGAGTGGTTCCGTGTTTTTCGGGTAGTGCAGTCCCTATCTAGCGCAAGTCTTAGCGCCCAGGCCCAAGCAAAGGCCTGACTTGTGCTTTAGTTAAATCAGCACATTAATCTATCAAAAAAAGCTTAACTAGTTAAGTACTGTAAAAGCACAAGTCAGCTAGCCCACTACCCCAACCGCTAAGACTTGCCCTAGTAATGGACTTGTGAAAGCCAGTAGAGCCATGTTTACAATTTGAATCTAAGTAAAGAAACGGCTTCATCCCAAGACACTTCAGGTAATTCAGTTAACGCTAAAGGAATTTGGTCTTGAAATTTAAATTTACAAATCGTCTTCCATCCTTTAGGAATACCATCAAAAGGTTTTAAATATTGTTGCGTTACATTTGTTAATTTAATTTCACCTTCATAGACAATTTGATTATTCATATTTTCGATTCGATGAAAAATAGTCCCTAATGGAATCTCATATTCTGAATAGAGACAATAAACAATAACTTCTAACTTGCTTAATATATTAAACTTTAAGGCCTCTCTTAGTAAAGAAAAGTCCGATGATGGAAATCTTCCTGTAATGATAATATTTTCTTTTCTCATTATTCTATTGTGCAATTTTAGAAGCCTGCTTATAAAATTCGTTTATTTGCGCCCCATTTAATCTAGGAGAATTCTTCAGAGCTTCTTGTAAAGCTTCTGGGGAGCCGATTCTAGATGGCAACTTAATCCCCATGCCGTTTAAAATCCTACTACTTTCTTCAGCAGTAATCGTTATACCAGCTCTTTTAGTAAATTCAACTGGTCTTATTCCTAAGGGCACTTCTTTTTCTAAAGACTGAAAAACGTTACCTTCCAATACAGAAACGCCCTGCAAATTTTTTAGCGAGGCTATCTGTAAAATCCCCTTTCCATGTTCTTTCCCATTGATTGCAAAAATAGTTGACACCACAGGAATATTATTCCATGATTCTTTATTCTGTTGGGCCCTACCTTCTGATGTTTTTGCCTGATTATGATCAAATGCACTAAAAAATTGCGAACCTGTTATAAGTTGTGTTAAACGTCCCTTTGTATAAAATGCATCGAAAACTAAAATTGCCGCCATTGCTTGAGCATTAGCACTTTCCGTAATTCTCTGCGCTTCTTTATAATCGCCTCTTTTTAAAGCGGCATCGCGTCGGCTGGCTACTCCATTAATATATGTATTAAGATATTCTAAACCGTCCATATCTACCCCATCAATCGGCCTGTTGCTTGCAAATTGATAAGGTGTCAATTCGGGATATTTAGAAGTTATCGGGTCCACGCTCAAAAACTTCCCAATCCTCGGGTCATAGATCCGCATCCCGTAATCCTGCTGGTTGCCCGTTCCCTTTACCTCGTTATCGTTCTCCTTGCCGTTAAAACCATAACGGTAGGCCTGTGCGCCTGGGTTTGTAAAATCGCGGCCGTTCATCTGCCCGCCAAAGGCATAATAATCGTTACTGTTAATTACATCAGGCTCGTAAGTACTACCGTTTTGCAAGCGGTTATCGCTCACTACGGCCATTACGTTACCCAAGTGGTTACTTAACTCAAAGAACTTAAGGCCATAGCTGTTCCAAATACTGCTGCCATTGGCTGTAGCTAAATTAAGGCTTGGTTTCCACATTCCCAAACGGCTGCTGCCATACAGTTGTTGCTCGCGCCAGTTGCTGGTATTGCCGGTATTATCGTACACAGCCAAACTGTTACCCGCCAAACTGTTACCC
>NZ_JBFTRT010000598.1:0-3029 GCF_056399685.1 Pedobacter sp. 01N416 | reverse complement strand
GATCGATATGGTAATCATTGGTCGCGAAGTTATCCCTGTTCAGGGCTTTGATATTCCCCATCACATCATAGCTGATGCTCTCTCCCAAGCTGTTTCCGGCACTGGACACCGTCAAACGGTTCAGCCTGTCATAAGTGTAGTTAAAGGTAAAGCCAGTATGCTGCGCAAAATTCACATCATCGGTACTATGCTGGTCCTTACTGATCAGCTGCCCGATCTCATTGTAGGTTAAACTTGATAACGTCACCTGTGTCCCACCATTGATACTGGATTTCGTCCTCTTCTTCCTGCCCACATGGTCGTAGGCATAACTATTGGCAATGGTCGTGGTCGCCCCGTTTCCTACATGAACACGCGTACTGTTCTTTAAACTCCCATCAAAGTTCCACTCATTATCCACCACATCACTACCACCAAGGTGGTTCACGCTTTTCGACTKGATTACCCGTCCATCCCTATCATAGTAGTTTACGCTCAGCAGCATCGTTCCTGTCCCCAATATCGTTGTCCGGGTACCGGTCAGCAGCGTTTTGGTATGGTCATTTCCTACCTGTGGCGAAACCGGTGGACCAAAAGTATTCCCTTGAAAATTGTAATCGTCGTAATAATTGATTGTAAGGTAGGTGCTGACTCCAACGTTCGGATAAGCATTGTTCGTATATCCTGTACCTACAGCTGACCCGATATCCCGGCCTTCAAATAATGGGTAACTCTGAGCATTCAGATTCGTCTGGAATATAGCCCTTTGGGCGTCATCCAGGTAAATACCCGTCATGATCACTCTTCCCAATGCATCATACTTGGTAAAAACCCATTCATAGGTCGAACGCTGCTTTGCATCCTGGGTAAATATCACCTGGTCGAGTTTGTTGTACACCAGATACTCCCAGCCCTTGCCAGGGATCTTTTTCTCCGTTACCCGGTTCCGTCCATCATAATGATAACCATAGATAAAATCCCTGAATACACCATCAGTTTCTGTAAAACTACTGATGGTACCGGCCGACCGCTCTGTATTTTCGTTGACCGCCGKAGGCAGCACATAACGCAGGTTTCCAAGGTCATCATAAACATAATAAGTAGAAAGGCTTTTAATATCCGTTTCCCAGACCCGTTTAAGCACCACATGCCCTTCCATATCCTTGAATTCTTCGGTTATACCTGCTTTTGGATGGGTGGACACCCAGTTTTCATCCCTGCTGATCGTTTTGTACAGTTTCCGGGGCTCATAAACCGTTGCATCTGCACCGTTATCGGTACTGGTCCGGTTGCTTACCGCAACACTCGCCGTATAACTGCCGCTATAACCAGGAAAACTGTAACCGTCATAATAGTGCAGACTGTGGAATTTTATGTTACTATATTCTTCACTCTATTTTCCATAATGGGTTTACATTGCTATAATAATCCGTTACCAACACAGTCTCATTATCCATCCATTTATAGGTAAAATAATAAACTGATTCTCCTTTTATATTAATTTCTCCGTTTTTTTATTCTCGTAAGCTACATATAAGGCACATCAATACCTATTCGATTTTTTTTATCTCTTTTATTTACTTATTTTTGCTATAAACCGCTCCGAAAGAGTATAAAAGCACCTTTTAAGAGATAAACACAGGAAAGATCATATCGGATTTAAGGGACAAGAAAGACTGGTCGCAGGGCCAACTGGCCGAAAAGAGTGGCATTTCAAGAGTCATGATCGGAAAGTACGAGGGAAGCGAGGAGGTGCCCTCCATCGAGGCTGCAATAAAGATCGTACAGGCTTTCGAGGTATCGTTAGACTATATAGCTGGCGAAAGCGTAAATACCTGATTTGATAAAAAAACAGTTAACGACTCCAGCAGATAGAAGACCTGTTGGAAAACGACAAGCCACACCTCCTGGCTATTGTTGACGCTTTCCTTAGGGATGCCAACACCAGAAAGGAATATGCGCAATAAATAACAAAGCTCGGGTGAAAATGCTAGACTTTGCAACACCCCTTAAGCACAAGCAGAACGCGATGCGCTGGCGAGGAATGTATTCTTAATCAAATAAAACATAGTGATTCAATTAATACAAGGCGATATTACAAAAGTTGAAGCTGATGCTATTGTAAATGCGGCCAATACATCATTATTAGGCGGCAGTGGTGTCGATGGGGCTATACATAAAGCAGGTGGTAAGTCAATTCTGGAAGAGTGCCAAAAGATCAGAAATAAGCAAGGCGGCTGCAATATTGGCGAAGCAGTAATAACAACAGCAGGTAACCTTCCTGCAAAATTTGTTATCCATACTGTTGGGCCAGTGTGGAACAATGGAAGAAAAAATGAAGAAGGCTTGCTCTGCAGGGCTTATAAAAGCAGCCTTGAATTAGCTGATGATAATCTGGTTCAAACAATAGCTTTCCCGAACATTAGCACTGGCATTTATCGTTTTCCAAAACGAAAAGCTGCTGAAATTGCCATTAATACAGTAAAAAGCTTCTTAACTTCATCTAAATATATACATAAAGTTCTTTTCGTTTGTTTTGATAACGAAAACTACGATATATATAAACTACTCTTAAATGAAAGCCCACATTCTAGACTGCTCAAATAAGTAGCTATTTTTTGAGCAGTCTAATTTCTTCAAGGACCTTTCCTATAAAAAATCTTTTAATTTATTCAGAACTTTATCTTTCTCTTCATATTGATCAGGTTTTAGTAAAATATTAAATAACTCATCTCCACTTATATAATCTACAAAATGAACATTGAGCCATCCCGAACTCCAAAAATCAATTTCCCCCCCTCTTTCTTTAGAATTAAACTCAACTTGGTTGAGATCACCAAGGTCTCCTTTCTCAAAAAATTTATATTTTACATCATATCCTTTTAGATATGACTCAAATTCTTTCTTAAACCAATTAACATTTTTCATACCTATTTAACTTTAAGAATTGGTGAAATATTTTGAACTGCAGGGGAAACTTGCCCCCCCAGTTTCTCTAACTGGAACATTTGCGATTTGCTTGCTCCTGGCCCTAGTATACTGTAAATACC
>NZ_JBFTRT010000597.1:0-3034 GCF_056399685.1 Pedobacter sp. 01N416 | reverse complement strand
ATACCCAAGTATACAAGCATTAGATAAATACAAACCCGGCTCTGATGACCTTTTAAATAAACGCGAAGCTTACATTGCTTCCGGCTCGCTTAATTTATTAGAACCGGCATTAACCGTAACCCATGCTGATGGGAACAAATCTACTGTATTAACATTTTCGGATGTAAAAATCGAACAGCTGGATCAGAACAGAAAATTAACCAGTATTATTCTTAAAGATTTAAAATACAACTTTCAGGTTACTTTAAAATACCTGGCTTATTTTAATGAAAATGTAATTGAGCAATGGGCCGAAATTGAACATAGAGAAAAAGGCACGGTAGTATTAAACAAATATGCTTCGGCAAATCTTACCCTGAGTGGAAAAAAATTCTTCCTTAAAAACCAATATAGTGGTGCTACACGCGAAATGCGATCAGAAGAACAGCAATTGTTGCATGGCATAAAAACCATCGATTCGAAACTAGGAACCAGAACAAACCTCCTTCATTCTTCTTCGTTTATGGTTTCGATAGATCAGCCTGCGACTGAGGATACGGGCGAAGTAATTGCCGGATCATTAGCATGGACAGGAAACTTTAAGCTGGATTTTGAAACTTTCGACGAATATTACCTCCGCGTAACTGCCGGGATTAATAATTTTTCGTCGAACTATACTTTAAAGGCTGGCGAAAACTTCATTACACCCCGCTTTATTTATACTTATTCATCGGCAGGAAAAGGTTTAGCCAGTAGAAATTTGCATGACTGGGCCAGAAACTATCAAATATTAGATGGAAAGGGTGAAAGATCTACCATACTAAACAACTGGGAAACCACTTATTTCGATTTTAATGACGAAAAACTAAACGAATTAACAAAAGATACCAAAAAGTTAGGGGTTGATGTTTTTTTATTGGACGATGGCTGGTTTGGAAATAAATATCCACGCAATGGATCTACTTCTGGCCTGGGAGATTGGCAGTATAACAAGCAAAAGCTAAAAAATGGAATCAGTTCATTAGGCAAAGAGGCCACAGCAAGCGGTGTAAAATTTGGTATTTGGATAGAGCCCGAAATGGTGAATCCTAAAAGTGAGTTATACGAAAACCATCCCGATTGGATTATCAGACAGCCTGAAAGAAAAGAATATTACATGCGTAACCAGTTGGTGCTGGATCTAACCAACCCTAAGGTTCAGGATTTTATATATAAAACAGTAGATGATCTTTTTAAGGAAGTGCCAGAAATAGCCTTCATTAAATGGGATTGTAACTCCTTAATATACAATGCAAATTCTCCTACCTTAAAAAATCAGGATCATTTTTATCTTGAATATATCAGGGGATTAAACGGCGTATTGGAGCGGATTAGAAAAAAATACTCTAAAACACCAATGATGCTGTGTGCCGGAGGTGGTTCGAGAGTAGATTATGCCGCATTACAACATTTCACCGAATTTTGGCCTAGCGATAATACCAATCCCTACGACCGCATCTTTATTCAGTGGGAATATTCGTATTATTTCCCTTCTATTGCTGTAGATAACCACATTACCGATATGGGTAAACAGCCTATTAAATTTAAAACAGATGTGGCCATGATGGGAAAACTCGGTTATGATGTACGTGTAAATGAGTTAAGTAAAAATGATTTACTTTTTAGTCAGAATGCCGTTAAAACCTATAATGGCTTTAAAGATATTATCTGGCATGGTCAGCAATACCGCTTACAGGATCCTTACGAAAATAAAATAGCTTCAATTGCTTATGTAAACGAAGCAAAAGATCAGGCTATTGTTTTTAACTATCATGTGGCCACCCTTTTTACTAATGGTGTGATATTACCAATTAAACTTAAAGGATTAGACCCTGTTAAAAGATATAAAATTGAAGAAATTAATCTATACCCTGGTGCTAAATCGCCAATTGACAGTACTAAAGTTTACTCTGGCGACTTTTTAATGAAGGTAGGCTTTAATCCAGAAGCAAATGCTTACAGAACCAGCGTGGTTTTAAAGGTCCAGGCGATATAAACTGTTTAAAAACATAAGCTCTAGATATTAAGGGTGGCTTATCGCCTCCCTTTTTTTGATTAAAAATCGATTTCAACTCACATGCTGTCATGTTGAGCCTGTCGAAACACCTTCAAGAGTATTTAAACGGGTCCTTCGACAGGCTCAGGATGACAAATCTATATTTATGATACAACCTCTTTTTTAAAATTAAATACTTTTTGTTCTTGCTTATTTACCGCAAGAGATTCAGATTCAAATCAGTACTATTCTTTTTCTGATGAACTATTTTACTGCATAATCAAAAGCCTTAAACTTTTGAAAAACATTTGCTGCACAGCCCAGTAAACCTGCTTTATTGCCCAACTTAGCAGCAACTACCAATTCATTACCAGGTGCAATAGGCACTGCTAAAGTTTTAATTCTTCTTTCAATCTCGCGAACATAGAAGGCACCAGATTCGCTTATGCCTCCACCAATTACAATTTTTTGCGGACTAAATACATTTATAAAACTAATAATGCCAGTAGCTAGGTAATCGAAATGCGATTCCATAGCTTCAACGGCATATTCTTCTCTCGCAAGATATTTCTCTACCATATATTTACCATCAATCTCTTCTGGTGAATTAGGGTGGATAGACTGATAATGGTTAAGCAGGGCGGATACCGACGCATAAGCTTCTAAACAACCGCGACCTCCGCAGGCACAGGCAACCCCACGGTGTTGTACAACAATATGCCCTAACTCTGTACCTCTATTTCTAAATCCTCCGTAAAGCTTGTTATCAATCATCACAGCACCACCTATTCCAGTTCCTACGGTAAGGAAAACCACATCACTACAATCTTTGGCCGCACCGTAAGTCATCTCTCCTAGCCCCATTAAATTGGCATCATTATCCATTACAATATTATAACGTGTTACTTCTTGCAGGATTTCGCCTAAAGCCAATTGTTTAAAGCCAGGTAAATTATCAGCACCGGCAATAATCTTATTGTTGTAAATAATCCCCGGAAAACCTATGCCTACCCCCAGAAT
>NZ_JBFTRT010000596.1:0-3035 GCF_056399685.1 Pedobacter sp. 01N416 | reverse complement strand
GTCTAAACCTAAGTTGAAAGTACGGGCCTTTTCCCAGGTAATATCAGGATTAGGCATGATCTCAGGATTGAGTCCACCGGTTAATGTTTCATTATATAGGTATCCTGCCGGATCAACTGTGTATCTCGATTGCCATAACCTGGCATTAATCCTGCTTTCTCCCACCAATCCATAATTGGCTCTAACTTTTAAACGATCTACAAATTTGACGTTGTCTTTAAAAAAATCTTCTTCACTTATTGCCCATCCTAAACCAACACTTGGAAACAAGCCCCATCGGTTGCCAGGTGCAAAATTTGAAGATGCATCCATACGAGCAATTGCTTCAATAAAGTATTTCTTGCCATAATCGTAATTTAACCTGCCGATGTAAGAACGCTGAACCGATTCGAAAATGCTTTTGTTCTGTAGCGTGAAAGTTGAGCGATCGAAACCCCAATACTCGTCAATACCCGGTAAAACCTGGTTTCGCCAGTACACATTCAATTGCTCACTTACACCCTCTGATTGATCGAAAGCAGCTAGCACATTCAAGCTATGTTTTCCAAATGTCCTGTCGTAACTTAGTGATGCAATAGCCTGATAACTTGAAGATGAGTTTGTGCCCGAAGAGAGCTGCGTATTTGCAGCACCTACTGCAGTTATTGTACTTACAACTTCATTGGTGTAAAGTAAATTGTTTTGTCCGGTTGTTTTGAAATTATAAACGGTGTATGGTGGCACGTATTGGCCACTTGTACCGCTTCGGTTATTTTTGCCAAATTGCAGGCGCCCGGTTAAACCTGGTATAAATTTTGGTTTATAATCAACAGAAGCATTTAGCGCCAGTCCTTGAGATTTATCGAAAATATTATTTCCTGAATTTACAACAGCAAGCGGATTGGTATTGCTATTGTAATTAATTGGTTTGCCATCAATTTGAATCGGCACCCATTTAGGTGTTGTAATCAACTGTTGGAAAAAAGCTTGATCGTTTTCTCCGCCATTTTTATAAGTATCACTTGTCTTTTTCGAAAAATCTGCACTTAAGGTAACAGTAGCTGTTAATCCATCGATAATTTTAGCATTCATACCCGATCTGAAAGCATATTTACTGTAGTTAATACCACCGTAGTTACCAGATTCATCATAATAATTTCCTCCGGCGAAAAAGGTGATGGCTTCAGACCCTCCAGAAACATTCATATTATGCCGGTTTACCTTAGAAACCTTCCATAATTCGTCAAACCAGCCTTTAATACTGCTGTTTTTCAGTTGTTCTAAATCTGCAGCAGAAAACATAGAAGAAGTTGGCGAATTTGCAATTCTATAACCGTCATTTAGCAGCTGGGCATGCTCGTATGCAGAAAGCATATCTACATTTGCTGCATTATCCGAAAAGCCTAAAAACCCGGTATAACTGATTTGTGGCTTTCCTCTTTTTCCTTTTTTAGTAGTAATTAAAACTACTCCCTTTGCACCCGATGCGCCATAAATAGCTGCTGAAGCATCTTTTAGGAAAGAGATATCTTCAACCATAGTTAGATCTAAATTATCGAAATCATCGCGGGTAACTGTAATCCCATCAATTACGTATAATGGTTCGGTAGTCGCGCCCAGTAAGGCCGATTGTTCTGATCTTGATGCTCCTCTTATATTAATGGTAACCGAAGAACCAGGTTTGCCTGAAACAGAGTTAACACCAACACCAGCAATCTTATTCCGAAGTGCAGCAGCAATGTTCGGCACAGGTAAATCCTGAATTTCTTCAGCCCTGATATTGGCCACTGAACCTAAAATCTCACTGCGTTTCTTCGTTCCATAACCAATAACAACAACGGCATCCTGATCTAAATTCTGACTGTCTTCTACAAAATTTACCGTTAAACTGGTTTTTCCGACCAGTGGAATAGTTTGCCTGATAAAGCCAATATAAGAAAATACTAATGCGTCGGTGGCAGGATCGGCGATCAATGCAAACTCACCTTTATCATTGGTACTTACGTTGTTAGTTTTGCCGCGTATCCCGACAGTTACACCCGGAATGGGTTGCCCGTCTTTTTTGTCTACCACCTTACCGGTAATCTGTTTTTGTTGCGCAAAAACAGCGGCACATGTGAATAACATGAGCACTAAAACCCATGAGGTTTTTCGTAAAAATTTTGAGTTCATATTTGTTATTTGGTTAGTTTTTTTACTAATACAGCTAATCTGATATCAATCATGCATTGAGTTTGATTAATTTCATTAGCATATATAAGCTGTACAGGCAATTGCTATACAGTTTATTCAATAGTGTTTCCGGTTAAGGATGGGTTTGTTTGTATTTGCTTTTACAGCATGCTAGTTAGGCATAAGAATTAGACAGCGTTATTTTAAAAATCTATCTAACATTAATTGTCTTTGTGGTGGCTCATATTTTTGTTTTTAGATTAAAAAATTATTGGTTAGAAAGTATATTTTAACTTTACATTAATGAAGGAATATCAATTTTTCAAACAAAATAGCAACGGTTATTGTATAATTTTATCAATTAAAGATTAACCTTTTCTCTATAAGCTATTTAGTGATTTTATTCACAATACAATATAAGTATAAATTCATATATAAATGAAATATTCTTGAATAAAAAAATATAAAAAATAATGGAGCGTTTAAATACGCTCCATCAGCCATGCTAGTTTGTTTGCGCTTTTGCTTTTCTCCTTTTCTCCCACTCTGCTCCTTCTTTCTTCAGATCGTATCCGGCAGCTGATAAGTAATTGTTAATGCGTCCTTTGTATTTACCAAACCATGCATGCTTTTTATCTGATGATTCTGCATCCATAGCATGTTCACGTGCTTCGGTAAGCCAGATCAGGATCTGTTTTTTCTGATCTTCGGTCAGCGTTAAAATTTCTTCCTGATAAGCTTTGTAAGTGATGGGCAATACATTATAGGTCATACCGTTTTTAACCAGCTCAACCTGCTCATTAGTTAGTTGCGCAGAAAGTTTGCCGGTGTATTTTTTATGGAGTTTAGCTAATGATGTTTCTACCACACGGCTATCCTTAGCA
>NZ_JBFTRT010000595.1:0-4003 GCF_056399685.1 Pedobacter sp. 01N416 | reverse complement strand
GCACATATCATTACCGATAATTAATTTCAAAGTTTAATATGCTTTCTGCTATCTTTACGTTTTATTAGCATCAGCGATTAATTATGAAAAACAAAGTATTGTTTCCTAAAATATTTCTTCTTCTTATACTTGCCGTTTTAATCAGCTCATGCATCAAAAACGATAATTTAATTGAAGGTGATGCTAAAGTTCGATTCTTTCAGGCTGCTTCAACTGATACTACGCAAAGTTTCTATTTAAATGGAATACAAATAGGAACACCTGTTGCTTACAATACAAATACAAGTTATGTAGTTGTTGCAGGTGATGCTGCTTATAATATAACCACACGAAATATAAATACAGGTGTTGATGTAGCTTCATTAGGAGAGCAAACATTTAAAATCGGACAGAATTATTCTGTTTTTTATTATAAAGAAAAAACTGGCGATCCTGCAAAATTAAAAGTTTATACCGATGATGTAAAACCAGATCTTGATTCAGCTAAACTAACTTTTTTAAACCTTGGTTACACACTAGGCTCTAGTGTTGTAATTACCGATAGCACAGATACAGCCAAACCTGTAGAATCTACAATTGCATATGGAGCGATTAAAACTTTAAAGGTTAAAGTTAATAAAAACATGAAATTTGCCTTTAAATTAACTAGTCCTACTGCGACAAACCCACCACCTGTGGTACCACGCTTAGATTCTCTTAATATCAATAATGGTAGGGTTTACCTTATATTATTTGATGGCGATAAAAAGGGAGAACTTAAAAATCGAATCATCTCAGCCAACTAATTTTATTGCAATATACTAGCATTTAATCCCTTTGATATTCATACTTTTGCCCAAAATTAGATAAATGGAACTACTACAGCAGCTTATAGATTTTATTCTTCATATAGACGTACATTTAGCTGAAATTGTTAACGAATACCGTACCTGGACTTACCTCATTTTATTCCTGATTATTTTTGCTGACCATTGCACCATTTGTAGCTGGAATAGCCAAAATGCCTTTCGGTCGTTTTACCTATTATAACATTATTGGTGGAGTAGCCTGGATATTTGCATTATTGTTAGGCGGTTATTTATTAGGACAGATTCCGGTAATTAAAAACAACTTCGAACTGGTTATTATTTTTATTGCTGTGGTAACTTTTGTTCCCGCCATCTGGGCAGCCATCAGAAGCCGTTTTCAACCTAAAAAGATTGAGGCAATTATTGAAGGAGAGGATACAAAGGCATAATTATAGTTCCCTACCAATTAGAGAACCATTTTGATATTTCCTTTCTACCGCTTCACTTTCTATTTTTTCATCAGGTAATAATGCTGTTTTAATTAGGTTTTTAAGCACTGGCTGACCCGCATCAACCCAGGCAGAATACCAGAATGATCCCGTTTTTAATATGGCAGCACGCATTTGCTTTTCTACCATGTTATTCATTTTAGTATGGTAAGCTTTTGAATAGGCCATAGCGTATTGTTTCAGTACAGTATTATTCCTTTCAGAAAAGCTATACTTTTTGTCGGAAGGAAATGATGCATTCAGTTCAGCTTCGAAAGTTAATACGGTATCAACCAAACTGTGTGTGTGTTTAAGTATTTTCCAGATTTCTTGTAATGGGTTTTCAATATAATCTGCTTTGCCAACAACAAAATTGTAATGAGTTGAAAACAATTCGGGTAAACGGCTTTCCCAAAAGGCATGTATACCTACCTGATTAGTGAGTTGGCCATTGTGGTTTGCGGTAGTATGTAAAGGAACGTGAGCATCGCCAATGTAATGACCCAGGTCTGCAGAATATTTTAGAATTTTTATCGAATCACGCGTTTTAAAGGCTTTAACTAAACCATAATAACTACGCTGTATATGCCAGGGGATAATACCATCAGTGTTTAGTTTTTTTTTGCCGTACTTAGCCAGGGCATCATCCCATTTTTCGGGAATACTATCAATATTTTTCTCATAGTTCTCCACATCGAGGTAATGCCGCGGTGCTTCGAGCGTATCAGCATACCTACGTTTATCTGGGTCAACGGCATGTTCGGTAATGTATTTGATATTCTTTTTATAGAAACCGATCATATCAGAAGGCAAAGTGAAAACAGCAAGGTTGTTTATCCTTTGATGTGCAAAGAACCCCCAAGAGGTACAAAGAAATATAGGGATGATTAACGCGGTTAAAATCGTTAATCTTTTCATATAGCCTAAGATAAGCAATTTTCTTTGTAACTCAAAGGGTGTAGAAGTTAAAATTATGCCTCTTCCATTTTTTTCATATCAAGCTTTTTCATTTTCATAACGGCGTCCATTACTCTTTTTGCTCTTTCGGGCGTTGCCATTAGCTCACCGATGTTTGATGGAACAATTTGCCATGAAAGTCCGAATTTATCCTTTAGCCATCCGCAAACGCTCTCTGTGCCCCCGTCATTTAAGAAAGTATCCCAATAATAGTCTATCTCTTCCTGACTGTCGCAGTTTACCATAAGAGAAATAGCTTCATCGAATTTAAACTGTGGACCGCCATTAAGGCCCATAAATTTATTTCCGTTTAATTCGAAAGTAACTACCATAGGAGTAACCTGCGTAATTTTGGAATCTTTAAAAACTGTACAATAGTATTTTGCTGCTGCTTCGGCTTGTCCGTCAAACCAAAGACATGTTACAAGTGGTTTTGCCATTTTATATAAATTTTTTATGTTACCACAAGTTAAGCAAGATTTTTAGCCTGTGTAAGGTTTAAAAGTGACGATTTAAGGGGGTAATTTGGACAATAATTTGCTGTTATGTTCTTAGCTAAGCTCCGAATTGTGCTAAATGGTGGTCCAGGTGTTTATAAAACATATTGTTCCACTCCGTTTTTGCTAACGGCCCAAATGAATGTGATTCTTTCCCATCGAAATGATTTTCGCCGAGTTGTTGGGTTTGATTAATGTAATCGATTAAACGCATCTTCTCTTTTTCAAAATCTTTTTCATCCTTAATAATAAATTGAGGGGCTGTCTGATTATTTTTAGGATAAGGCTTTTCGCTTACTACTTTGCTTTTGACTAGTTTTTTCAGGATAAACCTCATTATTGGCCCCGGTTTTGGATGAATGTCATTGTAAACCATTTCGTAAGTTACATTGCAATGTGCCAACATCTGTGCAACGTTCATTTTACCCCAAAGTTGAGTGGTAGTAGGAGTAAGTTTGTTAATTCTTTCAATAATTTCGCTAGTTACTGCGGGTTGGAAAATGGTCTTCATGGTTTGTTTATCTGGTAGTGCGTAATTTATTTCACTAAATATAAGGATGTATTTTATAAGGAGGTGAAAAACATGAGTGAATGAATTGAGACATTGCTTTTACTGCACTTGTAGAATGAAGTTTGGTGTTTTCAACCACTGATGCACACAGATAAAACACAGATTTTTGTATTTGAGATTATCTGTGTGCATCCTTTTTTATCTGTGGTTAAATAAATTCCTTAAATTTGCCTCAAATTGTCCCTATGGAATTATCTTGCCCAATATCAGCAGAAAGAGTAAATGAAAATGTAGTTAGGATTATTGCCTTTATGGTTGCTGTAATCGCAATTGCTTGTGTTGTGTTTTCAAATTATTGGGCAATTGTTTCTCTAATATTTGATTTTGCTTTAAGGGCATTTACAACGGGTAAATTTAGTTTGTTGAAATTTATTGCGATTAAAATAGCCGACGCACTTTCGCTTTCGCCGAAAATGAAGGATCTGGCCCCAAAAAAGTTCGCGGCAACCTTAGGCTTTGGATTCTGCCTTTTGATTACCGCGGTATTTCTATTTGATTTTTATAATGCAGCGCTGATTTTTACCTCCATCATGATCGTTTTTGCTTTGTTAGAGAGTTTATTCGCCATCTGCGTCGGTTGTTATATCTATTCTTTTTTGCAGATTTTCACTAAAAAGAATGAGGCTTAATTTATTTCTTTAAAGCCTCGCGTACTTTTGGAGCAATTTTGCTTCCGAATAATTCAATTGATTTCATTAAGGC
>NZ_JBFTRT010000594.1:0-3039 GCF_056399685.1 Pedobacter sp. 01N416 | reverse complement strand
CTGTAGCCTATGGCACTAATGGTGATGGTATAATTGGCCATTTTAGGTAAAACAACTGAGAAATTACCGAGCGAATCGCTACTTGTATTCAGTTGATCTTTCCCATTCTTAAATTTAATGGTAGCTTTTTGGATAGCTTGGTTTTGGGTATCGATCACTTTTCCACTCACCTTAATCTGAGCAAAAGCGATCAGGCTAAATGTGCTGAAGAGCAATAGCAAACAGAGCGCACGGAAAATAGAAAAGCCTTTATATGTTAAGTACATGAAATAGATTTGTTTTTAAATAGTTTGTAAGTATAATTCCTGAAGATCAGCTGCAGTGATGTCGCTGGCTTTAAGTGTATGGATTAATTCGCCTTGTTTCATAATGCCAATGTGCGAACCCACATTTACTGCATTAAAAATATCGTGCGTAGCCATCAGAATTGATTTGCCTTCGGCAGCTAATTGTTTAACCAATTGGGTAAATTCTGCTGTAGCTTTTGGGTCCAGCCCGCTGGTTGGCTCATCCATTAAAATAATCTTTGCGTTTTTGGCCAGTGCAATAGCGATACCTACTTTTTGACGCATGCCTTTACTAAAGCCCGATAAATGTTTGTAGTTGGCAGCTTCCTGTAAACCACATTGCTTTAAAAAACCGATCAAGCTTGAAGTACCATAGTTAAACCCCGCCAGTTTAGAAAAGTAATCGAGATTTTCGATCGCCGAAAGATTGCTGTAAAGCATAACTACCTCAGGAATGTAGGCCAGATGTTTCCGCCGTTCGTCATCGTGCGAGGAGATTTCTTCGTTGTCGATTAAGATTTTTCCGCTACTGGGCTCAATAAAACCTAAAAATAAATTAATGGTAGTGGTTTTTCCGGCACCGTTTTGGCCCAGCAGGCAAAATACTTCACCGGGATTAACGGTTAAATTAAGCTGATTTAAGGCGCGGTAAGATTGATAATTTTTGGATAATGAAATGGCTTGAAGCATAATAAAATATTGGCGCATACCAAACAGGCATGTGCGTTAAACAGAGTAAATTTGAAGGATATGAAAAGAAACTTCTTGTATGAAGATTAAGCCATTAGGCTAGGTGGGCCTTTATTGGCGCAGCATAAGATGTAAGCAACAGGATGCCTCATGAGGTAAACGCAAGGTTTAATCGTTGGTTTAACTACGCGTAAAGCAAATGTAATAGGAGCAGGAAAATCGAAAAAGTGCGATCGGTGTTTCAATACCTCGCACAATTTACATTTTAGCTTTGCCGAACTCAATTGTTTAAGCAGGTGCGCCTCACTACAGCTTTGCTTGCTGTAACCGGTTTTTTCGGCGCCATGATGGTGAAGGCTTTCGATTAGTGTTGCATTAAGAAATACCGCCAATAGCAATACCGCCCATATACGGGCAAAAATTTCTTTGCGATATGTGTACACTGAATATTTCAATGCAACAAAGTTACATTTAAAAAATTATAAATCAAGTATTGTGTTGTTCTGTTATTGCTGAGTCGGTTAACTATATGTCGTTTCATCAACTGCTGACTAAATATTATTTGTCCTTCGACTCTACTATTATTGATGTTATTTTGTAATTATTTAAATATGAGTGCTTTATGTTGATTTTGTATTTCCGCCCAACTAGGCCTTAGCACCGTATCCTCGTTCTACTTAAATCCGGCCTAACAAATTTTTCGGACTGCACTGCCCAAGCCAATCTACTGGCTTCGAAAGAAAAATTTTCAGCCGGTGTTTTTTGTTTCTTTTTGACATCAAAAAGAAAAAAGCCCGTCCGGCTAGGACTAATAAAACACCCCGTCCTACGGACACCCCTCTGAAAGAGGGGAATAGCATATTGCACAAGACCGATAATTAAATGTCAATTATCTTGATTTTTTATGCAGTAAATTAAGCCTCAGGCTGACATTTCGATTGAGGAATCAGTGTATTTATTAATCGTTTAATCGACTCCAGACTTCGGACTACTGACTCCTCAACTTCCGACTAACCCCAATAATTCTTACCTTTATTTCAAGCTATGGATCCTAAAGAAACACTAAAAGCGCATATTTTAAAAACCGCTACTTTAACCGACAAAGAGTTCGATTATTTATTTTCCCATTTCAAGTTAAAGTCTTTTAAAAAAGGGCAGGCCATCATTAGCGAGGGAGACAAGGTAGATCACGAATATTTTGTGATCTCGGGTTGTTTAAAAGCTTTTTTTATCAACGATGAAATCAAAATGTATATCCTGCAGTTTGCGATGCCTACCTGGTGGACTTCAGATTATGGCGCCCTATACAACCATACCCGTGCAACCATAAGCGTAGATTGTATTAGCGATGCAGAAGTATTATGTCTTTCTAACGATGACCGCGAAAAAATCTGCAGCGAAATTCATCAGGCTGAACATTTTTTCCGTTGGAGAACAAACAGGGGCTATCTGGCTTCGCAGAAAAGGCTGTTATCTTTTATGAATAACGATACCAAAGCCCGCTACGAGGAACTTTTGGCCATGTATCCTCAACTCTATAATCTCGTGCCTAAACATTTAATCGCAGCCTATTTGGGTGTTTCCAGAGAAACCCTGAGCAGACTTTACAACGCACAAAAATAACGTTTGCAGAATGTGATGTACATCACCTAAGCCCTGTAAAAATCCTCCTTTACTTTGTGTTGTCAAATCACTAACGATTGATAAAACAAAGAAATGGAAACTACAAAATTTGAAATTGTAAGCGCTCAAAGCAACATCAACTGGACTGGTAAAAAAGTTACCGGTGCACACAATGGAACCATCACGATTAAATCGGGTTCACTAAGCTTAAACGATGGTAAACTCAGCAACGGGAGCTTTATTATCGATACCACGTCTATCGTAATATTGGATGTTACTGACCCTGCAACCAATGCGCAATTCGCGGGACATTTATTCTCTGAAGATTTTTTTGCAACCGATCAGTTCCCAGAGGCCACATTTGTCATTACAGCTGTTGATCAAACCAATGAAGATAATACAGTAATTACTGGTGATTTAACCATTAAAAGCATTACAC
>NZ_JBFTRT010000593.1:0-3039 GCF_056399685.1 Pedobacter sp. 01N416 | reverse complement strand
GTTAATATACCGTATTGTTACCTCATACCTAAACCACGTATCAACCAATGAGAAGAAAAGTCCCCACGTGCTTCGGCACAGTTATGCAACAAGCCTGCTAAATGCAGGAGCAGATCTAAATGCAATTAAAGAACTTTTGGGTCACGCCAGCTTAGCAGCAACCCAGGTTTACACCCACAATTCGATCGAAAGATTAAAAACAATTTATAAACAAGCCCATCCAAAGGCATAAAAAAAGGAGGAAAAATGAAAATCGGAGTTCAATCAATCCACTTCAGTGCAGACAGTAAGTTGTTAGATTTTATACAAAAAAAAGCAAATAAGCTAGATCAGTTTTTTGACCAGATCATTAGCGGAGAAGTGTATTTAAAGTTAGAAAACGTAGAGGATGAGGCCAATAAAATTAGTGAGATAAAACTCATTGTGCCGGGAGGGACCCTCTTCGCTAAAGAACAATGTAAATCATTTGAAGAAGCCACAGATCTGGCAATTGAATCGTTAAGAAAGCAGATCACTAAACATAAGGATAAAACACGTGCAAAATTAAGTGAGCATAAAGCAATTTTAAGCGAAAGCGAAGCTGCTGATTACTAAAAATTAGCATTATTTTAAGAAAAGGCAACATGATTAATCATTATGTTGCCTTTTTTATGGGCTACCGTGAGGAATTTGCTGTTGTTTTTAATTGTTTTTGATTAATTAATAAATGGTATCGATTGATTTTTTTTAAAATTAATAAGGATGTAAACGATTTGGTGATGTTAAAGGGTATAAGAAGTGGTAGCTGGAAAGCGCCAGGACATGGGGGCAAGCGTAATTAAACTTAAAAACCGATTCATATTCGTTAGAACACCGAAAAAGTTAAAAAAATAATACGATTTTAAGCGAAAGCAAAGCGACTGATTATGAAGTACCTATTATTTTAAATCGTCTTAATTGAGTGGGAGGGCTAAAAATTTCACTATTTTTTTTCAAATTTATTTTGAAGTGAAATATAAGTGTGTATATTTGCATTCCCTTTCGGAAACGGTGTTAGGCCAAGAAGAAAAGGCTTGTTCTTTAAAAAGATAAAAGTTTTAAAAAAACACGTTAATAGTATGAAAAATGAAGATTTTTCGTATCATTGCACAAAATTTAAAGCCTCCTTAGCTCAGCTGGTAGAGCAACTGACTTGTAATCAGTAGGTCATTGGTTCGATTCCGATAGGAGGCTCTTTTTATTTTAAAGTGTTAGCATTTTAAAGTAGAAAATGGGGAGATTCCAGAGCGGCCAAATGGGACAGACTGTAACTCTGTTATCGCAAGATTTCGAAGGTTCGAATCCTTCTCTCCCCACACTTTAAATGAACGACCAAATGTTTTAATGAGAGATTATTTCTATCATTCTTTCATTCAATCAATCACTAGTTTTTAAAAGCGGAAGTAGCTCAGTTGGTAGAGCGATAGCCTTCCAAGCTATAGGTCGCGAGTTCGAACCTCGTCTTCCGCTCCAATAAAAATTAGAAAGTGGGCAGTTATTGGTAACAGTTTTTATTTGGTTAAAACTAAAGGCTGGAACTGGAAACTAAAAAGCCGACTTAGCTCAGCGGTAGAGCACTTCCTTGGTAAGGAAGAGGTCATGGGTTCAATTCCCATAGTTGGCTCAGGATAATAAAGCTTTGTTAAATCTGTTTAATATGCAGGGTAGACAAGGTTTTTTGTGTTGCATTGCATCAAAACAATAAATAAAATTAATAAAAAGTTAACCTACTAATTAGTTATAAATAAAATGGCAAAAGAAAAATTTGACCGTAGTAAACCGCACTTAAACATCGGTACAATCGGTCACGTCGATCACGGTAAAACAACTTTAACAGCAGCTATTACAAAAGTTTTAGCTGATGCAGGTTTATCTGAGGCACGTTCATTCGATTCAATTGACTCAGCTCCTGAGGAAAAAGAAAGAGGTATTACAATTAATACTGCGCACGTTGAGTATTCAACTGCAAACCGTCACTACGCACACGTAGATTGTCCAGGTCACGCGGATTATGTTAAAAACATGGTTACAGGTGCGGCTCAAATGGATGGTGCTATTATCGTTGTTGCTGCTACTGATGGTCCAATGCCACAAACTCGTGAGCACATCTTATTGGCTCGTCAGGTTGGTGTACCTTCATTGGTTGTATTCATGAACAAAGTGGATATGGTTGATGATCCTGAATTATTAGAATTAGTAGAAATGGAAGTTCGTGAATTATTATCGTTCTACGATTTCCCTGGTGATGATATTCCTGTTATTCAAGGTTCTGCTTTAGGTGGTTTGAACGGAGATGCTAAATGGGTAGCAAAAATTATGGAATTAATGGATGCTGTTGATAGCTACATTCCAATTCCTCCACGTTTAACTGAGCTTCCATTCTTGATGCCTGTTGAAGATGTATTCTCGATCACTGGTCGTGGTACTGTAGCAACTGGTCGTATCGAGCGTGGTGTAATCAACTCTGGAGATCCAGTTGAAATCTTAGGTATGGGTGCTGAGAACTTAAAATCTACAGTAACTGGTGTTGAGATGTTCCGTAAGATCTTAGATTATGGTGAAGCTGGTGATAACGTAGGTTTATTGTTACGTGGTATTGAGAAAACTGATATCCGTCGTGGTATGGTAATCTGTAAACCAGGTTCAGTAACTCCTCACACTGATTTCAAAGCTGAGATCTATGTATTATCAAAAGCAGAAGGTGGTCGTCACACTCCATTCTTCAACAAATACCGTCCTCAATTCTATTTCCGTACTACAGACGTTACTGGTGAGATTTCACTAGCTGAAGGTACTGAGATGGTAATGCCAGGTGATAACGTTACAATCACTGTAAAGTTGATCAACGCTATCGCAATGGAAAAAGGTCTACGTTTCGCTATCCGTGAAGGTGGTAGAACAGTAGGTGCTGGTCAGGTAACTGAAATTTTAAAATAATCTTAAATCCCGATTTATCGGGACTAAAGAAAAATAAGAAAAGCAAAGTGTTTAAGTGCGCTTAGGCACTTTGCTTTCTAATTA
>NZ_JBFTRT010000592.1:0-3049 GCF_056399685.1 Pedobacter sp. 01N416 | reverse complement strand
TTATTAGATATTCCATCAGTAAAATGTGGTCCGGGTTTTTCTGGCCGATCGCACATGGCTGATGAGTTTTTGTATGTGCGAGAAGTAGCAGAGGGTGTTGAGGGCTATGTAAATATGCTGAAACCGGTTATACAAGGTTGAGGGTTTTAAGGTTGATGGTATATGGCTTGGATGCCCAACTTAAATGCTTTACAACTCCTGGTGTTCGCTGTGTAAAACGCTGAGTACGCTGTGGTAAAATGATAGAATAGCTTTGTGTGCTTTGCGGAAAACTTAGCGCACTTTGTGGTTAAATAAATTTAAAATGAAAATTGCGGAAGCATTCTTCATAACCATTGAAAAAAATATCACTAATGAAAATCTGGCAAAAAAATATAGATGTAAATCAGTTTGTAGAGCGTTTTACGGTTGGTAAAGACCGTGAACTGGATCTGCAAATGGCAAAGTTTGATGTATTGGGTTCTTTGGCGCATACCCAAATGTTAGAAACTATTAATTTGCTATCCGCTGAAGAACTGAAAACGGTTCAACAAGAATTGAAAAATATTTATGCTGAAATTGAAGCTGGAAATTTCACCATAGAAGACAGTGTGGAAGATGTGCACTCACAGGTAGAGTGGTTGCTTACACAACGTATTGGCGAAGCAGGTAAGAAAATCCATAGTGGCCGGTCGCGTAACGATCAGGTGCTGGTTGATTTGAAACTGTTCTTTAGGGCTTGCATCGAAGATATGGTTGGCCAAACCTCAATCTTGTTTAATGAGCTAATTGAGCTGAGCAATACGCACAAAGATAAATTGATGCCAGGTTATACGCATTTGCAGATTGCCATGCCATCGTCTTTTGGTTTATGGTTTGGTGCTTATGCCGAAAGCTTGGCAGATGATATGGAATTGATGTTGGCTGCATGGAAAATCTGTAATAAGAATCCATTAGGGTCAGCTGCTGGTTATGGTTCTTCATTCCCTTTAAACAGAACTTTAACAACTGAGTTGTTAGGCTTTGAAAGCTTAAACTATAATGTAGTTTATGCGCAGATGGGGCGTGGCAAAACTGAAAGGGTTTTAGCACAGGCAATGAGTGCTGTTGCAGCAACTTTAGCTAAAATGGCGATGGATGTGTGTTTGTTCATCAATCAGAATTTTGGCTTCATTAGTTTTCCGGCAGAACTGACTACAGGGTCGAGTATTATGCCACACAAAAAAAATCCTGATGTTTTTGAGTTGATCCGTTCGCGTTGCAATAAAATTCAGGCTTTGCCGAATGAAATTGCCATGATGATTACCAATCTGCCATCAGGTTATCACCGCGATTTACAATTGCTGAAAGAAAATCTATTTCCAGCAATTACTTCTTTAAACGAATGTTTGGAGATTGCTACTTTTATGTTCCAGAACATCACGATAAAAGATGATATTTTAAAGGATAAAAAATACGACTATCTGTTTAGCGTTGAAGTAGTGAATGATCTGGCTTTACAAGGTGTTCCATTTAGAGAGGCTTATAAAATTGTTGGCGAACAGATAGAAAATGGTACTTTTGCACCGTCTGGCCAAATACATCATACACACGAAGGGAGCATTGGCAACCTGTGCAACGAGCAGATTGCTGCAGCAATGCAAGGAGTATTGTCTCAATTTGGTTTCGGAAAAGTGAATAAAGCAATAGAAGATTTAATTCGCTAATTATAAGATCGATAATAAATAATAGTATATGAAAGTTTCAGTATTGGCCAGTTCATTAATCGGCTCAGAAATTATAAAAATCGGTAATGAAGTTAACGAAATGAAGCGCAAAGGTGCTTCGATCGCTAATTTAACCATAGGCGATTTTGACGCAAACATTTACCCAATCCCAACCGAATTAAAGGCCGGAATTGTAGAAGCATACAACGCCAACCAAACCAACTACCCGCCTGCTGACGGTGTTTTGCCTTTAAGAGAAACGGTTTCGGAATTGTTAAAGGATAGATTTGGGTTAGAATACAACACCAACAGCATTTTAGTTTCTGGTGGTTCACGCCCTTTAATTTATGCTACTTACCTGGCTTTGATCGATCCTGGAGATACCGTGGTTTTCCCTGCACCATCTTGGAATAACAACCACTATTCTCACTTAACTTCGGCAAAAACAATTGCGGTAGAAACCGATGCTGCGCATAATTTTATGCCAACTGCAGCGCAATTAAAACCGCATTTAAAAGGGGCAACCTTATTGGCGCTGTGCTCGCCATTAAACCCAACAGGAACCATGTTCGATGCCGATTCCTTAGCTGAAATCTGTGATGCTGTTTTAGAAGAAAATGCATCACGTGGTGCCGACGAAAAACCATTGTACATGATGTACGATCAGATTTATTCGCTTTTAACTTTCGGAAAAGAACATGTAAATCCAGTTTCCTTACGCCCTACAATGCGTCCGTTTACTGTTTTTGTTGATGGTAGTTCGAAATGTTTGGCGGCAACTGGTGTACGTGTAGGATGGGGTTTTGGTCCGGAGGATATTATCAATAGAATGAAAGCTTTAGTTGGCCACATGGGTGCCTGGGCGCCAAAAGCCGAGCAAGTGGCTATGTCTAATTATTTTAACGATAAAGCACAGGTTGATACTTTCTTAACCAGTTTTAAAGGTCAGATTCAAGATAGCTTAAACGCACTTTACAATGGATTTAACGAATTAAAGAACGAAGGCTTTAATGTTGATGCTGTTGAGCCGATGGGCGCGATTTATTTGACCATTAAAATCGATTATATCGGAAAAACCACTGAAGATGGTCAAGTTTTAAAAGATAGTGCAGATGTAAATTTCTATCTGATTAAAGAAGCTGGAGCAGCTTTGGTTCCATTCTCTGCTTTTGGAAATGAAGACAGTATGCCTTGGTTCAGGGCTTCGGTTGGTGCTTGTACCCTGCAGGATATTAAAGATATGTTGCCAAGGATTAAAACCGCTTTGAGTAAGTTGAAGTAAAGATTATAAATTAGATAAGAAACCCTCTTCAAAATTAACTTAAGAGGGTTTCTTTATTTTTACTCCAACGAACATTTTGATT
>NZ_JBFTRT010000591.1:0-3049 GCF_056399685.1 Pedobacter sp. 01N416 | reverse complement strand
ATTTTAATGCAACCTTCAACGCAACATCTTTTTCTTTCGAAAAATTACCAGAGGCTCCGGGTTTTCTGCCACCATGACCAGGATCAATAACAATTGTTTTGATCTTATAACCCTGAGCAGGCGCTTTTTCAGCAACTAGTAACGAAAATAAAAGTATTGTAATCAGAAGTTTAATCTTCATGCAGGAGGGATATTAAAATGATGTTTCAGCTATACGTTTATAATTTTTAATTGCTTTAATAATTCCATTTACAATTTCATTTTGCCCTTCAGGAGAATTCATATAATCTTCTTCATCTGGATTACTCACGAAACCAATTTCAGTTAACACAGCAGGCATAGCAGCACGGGCCAATACCGCAAGGCTTTTCTCTTGTACGCCTCTGTTGATCCGGCCTGCATTAACATATTCTTGTTGAAGCATTGAAGCAAACTTTAAACTCCTATCTCTATTGGTTTGTTTCATTAACGATAACATGATGTCACTTTCGGGGGTATTTGCAATAAACCCTTCATAGTTTTTCTGATAATTTTCTTCCAGAAACATCGAAGCATTTTCTCGTTTGATCACCTCATCCTGCTCACCTAAACGGCGAGTTCCCGACACGAAGGTTTCTGTTCCCCTCGTTGAAGTGCTTTTAGAAGTAACGGTTCTATAAACAGGTACTTTTCTGCCCCTTACTTTTTTATAGTAATCTACCACCCTCGATACCCTAACCGGCATATCATTTAAGTGGATAGAAATAAATAAATCGGCTTTTGCATTATTTGCAATATTGATACGCTCGTATAAAGGAATAAATACATCCGACTCGCGGGTATAAATAACTTTGATATCTTTCAAACTATCTTGAAGCGCCCGGCCAAGGTTCAATGCCGTTTTAAGCGCCACATCTTTTTCCTTCGAATACACACCGTGGGTTGCACCATCTTTACCACCGTGACCGGCATCGATCACAATTGTTTTAATTTTATATTCTTGTGCAAACACCTGATTATCAACTGAATTTGATAACACTAAATAAATAATAACTGTTAAAATGGATTTAAGATACATCAATGGTATATTTTTCACTAATTTTGAACGTTTTTGATTAAACATTTGTGCAAAAATAACATTCAAATACGAATTTGAAACTTCTTAAGAGCTCTATTTTACTAATATCTGTCATTTTATTAACACTTGTTGTTGGTAAAGCTAACGCATTTTCTCATTTTTCATTGCAACAAATCATCCAGCAAGACACAACCAAAAAGGATACGACTAAAAAGACAGGTAAAAATAATAGCAGTATCGACCAGAAAGTAGAATACAAAGCGGAGGATTCGGTAAAAATGAGTGCCGATAAAAACATTGTGTATTTATACGGTAACGCAAGGGTGGTATACGGTGATTTTGAGCTAGATGCGGCTTATATCAAATACGATAAAAAGCAAAATTCCATATTTGCGCGAGGCATTAAAGATCCAAAAACGGGTAGGTATACCGGAAAACCAATCTTCAAATCGGGTGCTGATGGAACAGCCATAGCCGATTCTATTTTTTACAATTCAGAAACAACCCGGGCTAAAGTATATGGTGTTTTTTCTGAACAAGAGGGAGGTTTCTTCTCTGGTGGGCAGAGTAAAAAGCAAATAGATGATGAGCTGCACATTAAAAATGTAATGTACAGTACCTGTAATCTACCTCACCCGCATTTTGGATTAATGATTTCTAAAGGGGTGGTAACAGAGAAACAGATTATTACCGGGCCGGTTTACATGATTATCGAAGATATCCCCACTTTTCTGGGGCTACCTTTTGCTTTTTTTCCAAAACCTAACAAACGAACATCGGGTGTAATCCTTCCCACACCAGGCGAAGATGCAACCAGGGGTTTTTTCTTACAAAACGGTGGTTATTATCTCGGATTGAACGATTATTGGGATGCCAAATTAATGGGGTCGATTTACACCAATGGTTCTTATGAAACTAGTGTATTGAGTAATTATACTAAGAGATATAAATACAATGGTAACATTAATTTAGCTTATTCAAGTTTTAAAGATGGTTTAGAAGGTACCGAGGCATTTAGAAACCCAACCAAAAACTTTAGTATCAATTGGAGCCATAGTCAAAATGCCAATGCCAATCCAGGTACTACATTTAGTGCCAGTGTGAGATTAGTATCAACAGGAAAAAGGGGATACTATAAAAATACTGCAGCAGGTACTACTTACGACATTAATACCATCGCAACCAATTCAACAAGTAGCAGTATTAGTTATGCGAAGGCCTATTCGAACGGGATGAACTTCTCTTTGGCCGCATCAAGTGATCAGACTTTAAGTACAAGAGCGATATCGTTAAGGCTGCCAGAAATGACATTCAACGTACCTACATTTAACCCATTTCGACCTAAAGATGCAGTCGGTGAACAAAAATGGTATGAAAAAATAACCGTTGGCTATAGCTTGCAGGGAACCAACAGAATTGATACTTTTGATAGTTTGTTGTTCCAAAATGATGGTTTAAAGCGATTAAGAAGCGGATTTTCACATAGTATTCCGGTAAACATGTCTTTCACTGCCTTAAAATATTTAAACTTTAGTTTGGGTGGTACCTATAATGAGGTTTGGAATTTCCAGAGTGTAAATAGAAGATATACGCAGTTTGCCGACAATACATATACTTTTAGAGAAGATACCCTCAGTGGGTTTAAAAGAGCGGGCAGCTACAGCCTATCAACCAGTATGTCGACTAAAATTTATGGAAGAAGAGATTTTAATCCAGCTGGCAAAATCCAGGCGTTGAGGCATGTAATGACTCCAAATGTTTCCTTCTCTTATTCTCCGGATTTTACCAAAGCAGGGGCGGGGCCATATAGACCTGCCATAGACCAAAATGGTAATCAAATTTATACCAGTGGACAACCTTTAAAATATTCCATTTTTGATGGTATGGCACAGCCGGGCTCTTTTGGCGGCCCTAATGCTTCCATTGGTTTCGGCTTGGACAATACCGTGGAACTGAAGGTGAGGAATAAAAACGATACGACCGGAACAGGCT
>NZ_JBFTRT010000590.1:0-3057 GCF_056399685.1 Pedobacter sp. 01N416 | reverse complement strand
GAATATTTGGGGCGTTTTAGATTAAGTTGATAATGGGCTAAGAAATAAAGCGGTGTTAAAAAAATATTTTTCTCCTGTGGTTTTTATTAGTGCTCTAACGCTAATATCTACCTTTTTTTTAATCTCGGTTATCTTACGTAGGGGGTATACATTTTCTACCTCAGTAATACGTACTTCTACCTCGGTATTATATATCCTAAATTCATAGTCGGTGATGGATTTTAGCAATGATTTGCGGAATTTTTCCTCCCAAATGCTCTCACTCACGATTAACTCAAAGTCGAGATCCCATATTTCACATCCAAAATCGTTATGGAACCGATGCTCCCCAAAACGGGTAAAAATAATCAGTTCTAGGTGGTTCGAAATCGATTTTCCGAGGTCAGTTGGCTGAAGGCCAATGCCTGAGAAAACCGACCTAAATCTGAAGGGTTTGTTGTAAAAATTTTCAGACATACACGGTTTGGCTTAAAGTTTGTTAAAAGTAAAAGAAATAATATCGTTTTAATAACCAAACAACAAATATTAAAAATTGTTATAGTACAGTGTTAATTTGAAAAAGTTTGAATGATTTTATGTGAGGGAGATGTCAGATTAATATGATAACCAACGCTATGTGAAACTATTAATGCTCTATGAAACCCATTAATGCCATCGAAATCAGGACTGCTTACACGAGGTTTATTTTAAACTTTGTATTCCTAACGTTTTTCTCTATTCTCTGTATTTATCTTTTTTTTGCCGCATCCGATTATGAGTATACCCTGCTCGATAAAAAGGTAAAGGAAACCGAAAAACTATCTTATCTAAGAAAAGATATCAATACCAATTTCGACCTTATCCTTGTCCGTTTTAAAGAACTTGCCCAATACCGCGATTACAATGCCAACGAAATGAGCAAACAGAGTATCCTTTTGGGCGATATCCAAAGCGCTAACAACAGGATTAAAGACCTTATTTCCAAAAAAGCACAAACCAGCCCGAGTTTTGATCTCTACGCCAAAATAAACAACAATGTTGGTGCAATGGCCGATCTGCAAGATTCGCTTATTAAATCAAGGGGCGATATCCAAAGGTATAAGGAACAGATTAACGATTGCCACCGCGCAAACCAGGCTACGGCAACCAAGATCAGAAACGGACGGTTCGGCCGATAATTAAACGATTATGATAAAATTAAGTATAAAAGAAAGACGCGAACAATTCTTGTTTTTTATAGCGCTGTTTGTTTTTACCGTAGGGCTTTTAAGTTTTGGTATTTTTTATAGTGATAAATCGCGCTACGAAATCTCCAAAGAAGAGCTTGAAGTAAAAATCAGCGAGAACGAAACATTCGAAAGTATGGTAAAAGAAACTTCGCCTACTATTGATACCACTTATAAACAGATAACCCGCTACAACCCAAATGTACAGGCGGTTTTCTTGAAAAACGACATACAGAATTCATTAGGCTCTATCAGGGCTGCGTTTGACCGTAAAGCATCAGACCAGCGCTATAAAATATTTGTTCAAACGGCACAGCTGTACGACAGGTTATTTTACGATAGGCAGGAACAGAACAGAAACATTTCAGATATCGAATTGCATAAACGACAATTGGACGATTGTATTCTCAACAGGCGACAATTGCAGCAAACCATATCTGCTAGATAAATACCTCAAAAACAACCTATAAAAAACGCTACCTATGTCTGACACAAACACCAAGCAAGTTAATTCAAATTCGCAGGGCTATGTTATTCTCTACATCCTATTAGCTGTATTGCTCTTAACTGGTCTTATTTTCCTATTTAAAAGTTCATTGTTCGAAAAAAGGACAATTGATGCGCGGATCTTAAAAGATGAAATTTATTTAAACGAAAGTCTGGTTTTTACCGATAATACACCAAAAGCCACAAAATGGTTATGGGAATTCGGAAACGGCGAAAAAGCCACCACAAAAACCGGTTCTTATCACTACACAAAGCCCGAC
This sequence comes from Pedobacter sp. 01N416, assembly GCF_056399685.1. Taxonomy (NCBI): domain Bacteria; kingdom Pseudomonadati; phylum Bacteroidota; class Sphingobacteriia; order Sphingobacteriales; family Sphingobacteriaceae; genus Pedobacter; species Pedobacter sp. 01N416. Next base: position 1,085 of record NZ_JBFTRT010000590.1, on the reverse strand, counting down.
ACTTACATTGTGCGTTTAACCGTTGATGGCGAACTCCGTCAGGAATTTCCGGTTACCGTACGCGATACCGTTCATACACCGGTTGTAGATAGTGTATTAACCATTAGCGGCCCGACCGCGGGTTTGGTTAATGAAGAAATCAGGCTCGAAGGAGACGGGGAGGGAAAAGATTTCGAATGGTCGTTCGGCGAAACTGGGCGAGTAGATGTTAAAGGAAAAACTGCTTTATACACCTACCGTGCCCCAGGGAAATATGTGGTACGCCTGCGCTCGGATAAAAGCCGTAAACCCGCTTTCCTAAACATTTTGATCACTGATCCAAATGCCGAAATCGTTGAAGATATTGTTGCCCCTGGTGATGGCGAACGTAAAACCATCGATGATATCAGGGCCCGTTTACAGGCCATTGCCAATGGTGCCGATTTTAACTCTAACTATTACTACCTCGTTAACAAATACATGTGCGGTAACGAAAAAGTAACGGTAAATGTAGAAATGAATGGTAAGAAAAAACAGACCGATATTTATTCATACTGCATGGGACTCACCTTTGGGGGCGAAATAGCCGTTGATGAAGCGCAGCTAACCATTAAGCCAAATTCTACCTGTGCCAGCTTGGTAAACATTAAGCAACATTCGGGAACGGTCCAACCTGCGGCAACAACTGCTGATGCTCCGGCCAAAACAAGATAAATTAACCGCTCACCTAATTTTAAAGCTCATCTACAGATTATGAAAAAATACTATGCCTTAACCCTCCTTTTTATAGGAATATCGTTTGCCTACGCACAATCGCCGGCATCCTTTGGCAAAAGAGTAAAATACATGCCTAAATCTTACGAAAGGCCTTCAGAAAATATAAACGTAATGGACAATACCAGTAGCAGCAGTTTGCCATGGATTGTTTTTTCAGACCGTGAAGATAATTATACCACTACTGCACCGGGTGGAAGTCTGATTATGAAAAAAATCAGCTTTATGGAACCTTTCTATGTTTCAAAAGAAGAAAACGGCTACCTGAAACTGATTAAATATAAGGCCGGAATGATCAGGGGCAGAAAAATAAACGATAAAAAAAGTGCCAT